>JAOUFX010000116.1 GCA_029857975.1 Deltaproteobacteria bacterium
AAAGGAACTCCCTCCCATTTTTGTTGGGGCTCTTCCAAAATTCTTTCTCCAGTGCTTGAATGGGTTCGTTGAATGAGCGAAATGATTGCGATGTATTATTAATCGACGGGAAAAAGATTGTCAACCCATTTTTGTTCTCCCCCTCTTCCACCTTTTTCGAGCCGCGAATGCTTACTCATTATCCGGGCTGGAGGGGGGGAAGGAGGGAGAGAATCACCCTCCAGCCGGGATCGAGCGCTGGATGATCCTCCCCGGCCCGGGGATTCAGGGCGTTTTAAGCAAGCTCGTTGGTTTTTACAATTTCGTAATATTGATGTGACGGTTTGGTCGCAGATAATTTTGACCTAAATTGAGCGATTTTTTTACACCACAGAGATCTCAGAGAATAATTTCATAGTTAAAAAACAAAATCAGCTCAATCTTTTCTCTGTGCTCTCATGTAATAAATTCGTCAGATAGAATATGGTGTTGTTTTCACTTAACGAGTGCTCAGAGTAAAGCAGAGAAAAGGGGGTTATTTCCTGGCTTTATCTTAATTTTCCTCTGGGCCCTCTGTGGTGAATCGCCTTTTTTAGGTTGGAATATGCTCGGCAAACCGGGAAAGCCGCTCTACGGCCTTCCCGGAGATCTCCCATTTTTTTCCAAGAGCTATATGGTTTTACCACCGTCAACGGCAATCACCTGCCCGGTTACATAACTGGAAGCATCGGAGGCCAGGTAAATGACTGATCCCACCATCTCCTCGGGATCGGCCACGCGGGCCATAGGAGTTCTGCTCATAGCCATTTTCAGGATGTCGGGGTTATTCCACAGGGCTTCGCTGAAGCGGGTTTTGGTCAGGCCCGGCGCGACCACGTTTACCCGAATATTGTATTGAGCCCATTGCTGGGCCATCACCTTAGTGGCCATAATCACCCCGGCCTTGCTTATGGAATAAACCGGTAATAGATCGGGAGAAATCCCCGCGATGGAGGAAACGTTGATAATTTTTCCTCCTCCTTTTTCTTTCATCAGCCGGGCTACCGCCTGGCTTAGGAAGAACAACCCTCTCAGGTTGAGGTTCATAATCGCATCCCAGGCCCGTTCATCTACGTCTATAGCCGAGGCCATCGTGGGATTGGTAGCGGCATTATTCACCAGGATGTCGATCCTCCCGTACTCGGCCATCACTTTGCCAACAAGATTATTGATCTCCTCCATCCGGGCCACATGAGCCGCTACCGGCAGGCATTTTTTACCCGTTTTTCTTACCTGCTCTGCCACCTTCTCCAGGTCGGGAAGTTTACGGCTGGCAATAGCAACATCCGCACCGGCCTGAGCCAACCCGATAGCCACGGCTTGACCAATCCCCCGACTGGCTCCGGTAATTAGGGCTACTTTGTCTTTTAACGAAAAATTCATTTAACACCTCCTGTTTGGTTTAAAACGCAAAGGACGCATCCCTCCACCCTATGGTACAAGGCATAGCGCAGAGCATCCCTTTATCCTTAAAGGATTGAAGTTAATATATTTTATTTTTGCCTTTCTGTAAAGACTATCACAACCACCTTTCAAATCCAGGGGAAATCACCTCCATAAAATTCAATAAAGATTTGACTCTCCAACCAAGCACAAATCCTATCCCAACGCGGAAGTCAACATCATCATTAAAAAAAATATCCAAATTTTATTCTCTAAGACCCTTCGAAGGGCTGTTTTTTTTCGTATTGGGCAGCAGCGGTCTCGACAGTCGTAAACACAGCCTCGCTATCTTTTAGCTTCTCAATTAGCTTTTCTAGGATCAACATACGCCCGCCACGTCCGATCACAAACGGATGGAAGGTGTATATGATCACTCCCCATTCCAGGTTTTTTTTCATGTAGTTATAATCGTTGTTCCAATTTTCGAGCACCAGTTTCGTGTTCATCAGTCCTGGCAGGATCCAATCCTTCGTGCGGATGAATTCGAAATGCGGATAGTCGTCGAGAGCCCAGCTGACTGGCATCTCAATCAATTTGGTGGTCTTGCCAAATACCGCTGGCTTATCGAGCGTGATCAAATCGCCCTGGCGCACACGATAGGGCATGAAATCGTTTCCCATCATACTACTGTCGTAAATGAAACCATGCTTCAGCAACAGTTCTACCGAATGAGAAGAAAGGTCCCATGATGGTGAGCGGTAGCCTCTCGCATAGCGACCCGTGAGCTTTTTAATCTGCTCGTTGGCGCGTACGAGCCCCTCTTCTTCCTCCTGCCGATTGAGTAGGGCCGGTGGCACGTGTGTCCAGCCATGGTGGCCGATTTCGTGGCCATCATCGTACACCTGCTTGCATCGATCGGGATAGGTCTCAATGGTGTGCCCAGGAATATACCACGAGCTGAGGATACGGTGTTCTTTCAGGAGTTTGAGGATCCGTGGCGTGGCCACATCGGCACCGAATTCCCCGCGCGACACAGGTGTAGCGGAAGTCATGCCGCGCGCGATGAAACCAGACATCGCATCAAAATCGAAGGTCAAGCAAACAAGATGTCGTTTCATTTTGGTCTCCTTTAAAAAACCGAAGTATTATCAAAACTTAACCACAGAGAACACGGAGAAAAGATTAAATATAAATATGCTATGAGAATTTTTATTTCCTCCCCTCTGTGCCCTCTGTGGTTTTATATTTTATCCCCTCTTTTCATAAAATTTTTGACATTACCAAAACCGAACGAATGAGGCTGCAGCAAGCTGTGGGTATCAAGACCAAGGGGAGATGTCTGCGTTGCTGGCAGCGGGGAATAACATGGATGATGGCGTTTTAAGAACTCGGGGCTGCCGACGGCACGCTGGCTCATCCATTGATTTCAAACCATCCGGTACGGCGAAGTAGAACTCGCGATTGCTGCACCGAGCCACCACATGCATTGCCGCCCAAGCCCCTGCCCTTACACGTAATAAGATTTGCTAACCGCATTCAATAAAAACAGGGCCTTCTGTCATCAAAGGTGTCCGGTGCTTACCTACTGCGGTACCTACCTACTGGATATCGATGATCCCTCCCATGCACACGACCTCCAGGCCCCTTTGCCGAATCGCGCGAATAAAAGGAGTCATCCCTATGGAGTCTCCCAGAAAATGGCCTGTGAGAATTAAATTCCCCTGTTTTTCAATCCTGAGCTTCTCAAGATTTTCGAACTCCCCATGGAGAACAACAACTGTTTTATATCCGTTCTGCCAGTAGAACTGAATGATTGCCGGGTGGGGTGCAGATAAGGCACCGTGGACGAATACCACTTTGGAAGCCTCTGTTTCAGGATCTCCGATGAGTAGACGTGGATTTATTCCATATACATCCTTGGCATAGTGTGCCTCCGGCAGGTTTTCGATCAAGAATAGCACATCTTTCAGTTTCCAATGGGGGTTCTTTGAAGCAGCCTCATCAATCTCTAATTGTAAGATTCTTCTCCCTGCTTCATCAAAGGGGTTGTGGATATTCATAAAAGGCATATTCAGCATCCTCGCTGCGTCAACCTCCAATACGGTTTGATTAGGGCATTCATGGTGCAGCATTCGAAAACGGGCATTCTCCATACGCCGAACGATGGTATCGATGGAGTCCGAGAGAGCCGCCATCGACTTCTCCCTTGGTATACCGTGCATCTCTAAAAGGTCAATATGTCTCCTGTAGACTTCCCCGCGGTGTAAGAGTACTCCGCATGGATGATGGCCAACGACAGCATCAAATCCCATCTGTTTTGCCATATGGAGCAGCCCCACATTTACGTCCATTGCAAAGATAAACCTTTTAATGTTTTCACCTGGAACATGAATACCTGAATCCAGGGGGACTTCAGACATGTTAGCTAAATTCAGTGCTATGCTTAGAATCTCATCTGTACTTAGCCTTTTCATCAGAAGAAATCTCCTTTCGAAAATTGTCAAAAAATATGGGATATCTGAAAAAGATTGAAAAATTATATAAAATAATATTCTGGGGGCTGGGGACATAGTTCCGTTCATTCCGGCTCGCTATTGTATCGTAAATCCGGAGCCAACTGAACGACGTCCCTCAGTGAAGGCGCCTTCCGAGCGTCCCCCTTTTCTCCGGGTCAGGCCGAAGCCATCTTGCGGATGAGGTCCAGGTCCAGCTTGCCGGAGGTTCCCCATCCCTTTTTGCCGGGAGGAATTTCCGGCCTAAATTTCTCATAGAGACCGTAGGTATTTTCATCTAGCTACCTTGCAAATACCCATTACTTCACCCTCGTTCTTCAGGGCCTTCTGGCGCTCGAAATTTTCCGCAGCCGGTTGGCGATCCATTGCGCCTCTGGACCGAAGCCCGCACGACGGTAAAATTTCAGCATCCGTTCATAACGAAGGACAACATCGAACCCGATACTGGAATGTAATTTGCGCAAACAAACCGGGCAAAGGAATTGCGGTCGGGAATCGCTCTCTTGAAGATGGTTGGATCCATTCATGACGCAGCGAAAATAGACACAATGTGCCAAGGAAAACATATGGCCGGTCTCGTGAACCAAAACTTTACAGCTTCTTTTCAGTAAAGTTTCCCAGTCCTCTCTTCCCCGCCTCTCCCCATAAAAAGCCGGGTCGTAACGGGCAAAGCTGAATACTCCCACACGATCTCTAAGAGATGCCTGGCCGAAAACGAAATTCCATGTAGGATCCGGATAGAGGTCTACCATGGTGATAGCCAAAAGGCAGAAAGCATCGCCGGTAAGCAAGGACTTCAGATATCTTAGAACATCCGTGGACAGGATTTGCCGTTTCCGGGTGGACGGGTTGATCCGGGTGGTAAACGGGGGATCCCCGCCGGGTTTCGGGCTCAGGACCTCCGCTCCCATCCCGAAGAAGACTTCGGTATATTTCTTCAGCAATTCCACCGGAGGACTTCCCTCCGGGGAAAAATCACCCAAGGGGAAGAGGTAGATCCTGTTCCGGGTCCGATCCGGCCGATTCGGCTTGGAACGGACGAATTCTTCGAAAGTCTGCCCGGGCTCCGGGTGAGCCGCCAGCCAGTCCTCGGGCTTGGGAGAGGGAATCGGTTCAAAATCGGTCCCGGCGTCCAGGGCAAGACGCAGGGCTTCAGGCAGTCCAGCCATGGGCCCAATGGCCTTAAGCCTTTCTTCGGGTCCGGGGGGCTCAAAGGCCATCGCCAGCTCTCCCCAAGGGGTGCTTCCAATGAAAAGCAGGGTTATGGAGAAGAAGCAGGAATAATAAAGTTTCGGCAGTCTCAATGTCCCCCTTCCTCTTCAGCTGCCGCCTTTCGCTCTTACCACGGATCAACAAAATCGTGACCTTTCCCCTCGGTGCGTTCGGCGCGAACTGATGTCAAGCCCTGCATAATCCATTTGCGTGTATCCGCCGGATCAATGACCGCGTCGATTTCGAGGTGGGAGGCCATATGGATGGCTTTCCCCCTCTCATACAACTGGGCGACCAGTTTATTGAAGAGCGCTTCCCGTTCCGGCCGGTTTTCAACCGCCTCAAGCTCTTTCTTGAAACCGGCCTTGACTGCGCCTTCCAGCCCCATTGCGCCGAATTCTCCGGTTGGCCATGCAACGGTAAAGAAAGATTCATGGAAGCCGCCCTTAGCCATGGCCATGGCTCCTAAGCCGTATCCCCTGCGTAAAACAACTGTAAAGTAGGGTACCGTTAAATGCGAGCCGATCACAAACATACGGCAAACGTGGCGAACCTGAGCGCGCTGCTCAATCTCCGGACCCACCATGAATCCGGGAGTATCGCACAGAGAAAGCATCGGCAAACCATGCACATTGCACAGCTGCATTAGGCGCGCTGCCTTGTCCGCGCCTTCCGCTTCAATTGCGCCGGCCATGTGTTTGCAGTTATTGGCCATAACGCCGAAGGGCCTGCCCTCGATGCGCATCAAGCCCGTAATGATCCCGGGGCCGAATTTGGGCCTTAACTCAAGAAAGGAGTCAGTATCGGCTATCGCTTTAATGACGGCCCGCACGTCATAAACGCGCCGTCTGTGCTCTGGAATCAAGCGGCGAAGACGGCGCGGGTCGGCGGCCTCCCATGGGGAAGTCGCTCCCTGAAAATAGGAAAGATATTGCTTGGCGACTGCTACCGCCTCTACATCGTCAGCCACGGCAATGTCGACAACGCCATTATTCGTTTGCACATCAATCGGGCCAACTTCCTCCGGCCTGAAAACACCCAGTCCGCCACCTTCGATCATCACCGGGCCGCCCATCCCGATGTTGGATTTTTGGGTTGCAATAATCACATCACAGCATCCAAGCAGGGCTGCGTTGCCGGCAAAGCATGGGCCCGATACTATGCCCAATACCGGGATCCTGCCGCTCAAACTTGCGAACTTGCCAAAGGTAGATAAATCCAGACCCGCCACCATAACCCCCTCAGCATCGACGTCGCCCGGCCTTCCGCCGCCACCTTCCGCAAAGAGTACCAGGGGAAGGCGCTGCTCGTGCGCCAACTTCAGCATGCGATCCATCTTCTTGTGATTAAAATAACCCTGGGTACCGGCCAGAACCGTATAATCGTAGGCCATTATCATGCAGCGGGCCCTGTTGTCTCCAAACAGCGTTTTATTTACCGATCCGATGCCTGCGATCAGGCCATCGGCCGGGGTCTTGCTGATGAGATCATCCATTGATCGCCGTTGGCGCTGAGCGGCGATCGTAAGGGCCCCGTATTCAATGAAACGGTCATCGCAGAGATCTTTTACGTTTGCACGAGCCGTGCGCTGGTTCCTTTGTTGCCGCCGCGCCACCGCTTCGGGGCGTCGCTCGTCAAGGACAAAAGAATGCCTGTCTATAACCTCCATGAGATCAGGGCGTATCGGATCCATATCGATATCTTTTTCTTTATCAGCAGACTTAGAGCTCTTTCCACCCTCCACCTCGTCGTTGATCTTAGACGATTTCATGTGCGACACCTTCCTCTGTTTTGTAATGAATATTTTTTATTTCCGATAAGAATTTCTGTTTTTAAAGGAGTAAGTATAAGAAAATAGTCTTGTATGTCATTTACCGGAGGGGGTACCGGACACCTTTTATTTTCCAACCTTTCGAATTTTCTAAGGTAAAGGGATGATTCCTCGTCTCCTGCCTGATGGATGATGACGTTTTAAGAGGGCATAGATGCGTGGCCAACGGGGCATAGCTTCCCAACCCCTTACCCCTAATAAGAATTGCTAACCGCATTCAATAAAAACAGGGTCTTCTGTCATCAAAGGTATCCGGTACCTACCTAAATATTTTTCCGGATCAGTCGAAATGTACCCGGCCCCCTCAATTCCATAGTAGTCCCCAGAGCATCCACTACGCAAGTCCCAAAAGGCAGCCGAAATATCGATCATTTAATTTTTTCTGTGCTTCCATAAGGTGGGAATCCGGAAATCAGGTCGCTGGTGGGGGTTATTCTTCTCGGGAAGAATTTGCTATGCAACCAGCTGGCTCTCCCCAAGATCCAAAGTCCAAATTTACTTCACTAAGCACGCTCTGTACGAACGACCCGGTCTACTACGGAGAAAAGTTAGGAGCAGTTTTGCTGAAGACAGAAATAAACGAATTAGTGTCATGTCCCCAAAATAAATTTTGGTTTCGGTTTTCTTCCAAACAGATCAATCCGGCAGGAACACAAGGGTTCCCGAGGGCAGATTGGCGAAATCGGCGATTTCGTTGCCGGGAAGCAAAGTGTGGGGAGGGACAAAATAAACAGTGGTTTGGTCTTTGAAATTGGCCCCCGCAATCCTGTAGGCGGTTCGGCTTTGGCTGATTGGGTAGGGCCCGCGATAGCCCATGACCAGCCTTGTGAGCTTGGGCAAATCGTCCCAGTCGGAGATGGCCGGGCCGGCTTTGATGAGGCCGTTGGGCAAGAAGTAAAACGTGGTTTCGCTATTGTACCTGCGCCCAGCATATGACCAGGCCGTGGCGTT
>JAOUFX010000117.1 GCA_029857975.1 Deltaproteobacteria bacterium
CATCGGGGCGTGTTCGTTCATGGAGTTGGTATACTTGCCTTCGACGATGGTGTCCGCTTCTTGAAAGCCCTTCTCCACGTCGCCGAGACGGATCTTGCGGGTTTTGCCGCTGTCGAACTGGAAGACATTGCCCTCGGGCCGAACTAGGGGGCCTTCCGGCTTCATCGCTTCAAAGGGATCGAAGACCGGGGTCTGCTCCTCGATGCCCAGCTTGATCTTTCCCAGCGCTTCCATCGCCGTATCTTCATCGACGGCCGCCACCGCAGCAATCCGCTCGCCCTTGAACCGGATATGCTCGGGAGTGAAGACCGGCTGGTCGGGAATCAGCCCATAGGCATTTACCCCTGGGACATCCTTGGCCGTGAGGACCCCGGCAACGCCGCCCATTTTTTCAGCGGCGGAAACATCCAGACGCCGGATGACCCCTTTATGGACCGGACTGGTCAGGCACTTGATGTATAGCATCCCCGGACGCTGGATGTCATCCACATAGACGGTCCGACCCGTTACATGGCCGATCCCGTCATATCGCAGTATTGGTTTACCTACATATTCTGTCATGGTCCTCACTCCTTCCCCTGGCCATGGGCGACTGCTTCAATAGCCTCGACGATTTCCTGGTAAGCCCCGCACCGGCAGAGGTTGCCCGAGATCGCTTCTACGATCTCTTGGCGGGTAGGCTTGGGATTCTTGTCCAGCAAGGCCTTGGCCGACATCAACATCCCTGGCGTGCAGAAGCCGCACTGAGCCGCATAGTGTTCATGGAACGACTGCTGCAATGGGTGCAGTTTCCCGTCTTGGCTAATTCCTTCTACCGTCTCCACGGCTTTACCGGCGGCGGTCAGCGCGATGGTGAGGCAAGAGCGTACTGGTTCGCCATTGAGTAAAACCGCGCAGGCACCGCAGTCCCCCGTATCACACCCGCGCTTCACGCTCACCACCCCCAGTTTCTCCCGCAGCACATCGAGGAGGGTGTCGGTAGGCTTGACCAGGGCATCTACGGGAAAACCATTCAGGGTAAAAGACAGTGGGTATTTCATGGTGGCTTTACCTCCTTATTCATTCTCAACGCCAGCGGCCTGCGCCAAGGCCCTGGCCACCAGCACGGTTCCAGCCTGTTTGCGGTACCAGGCTGTCGCCCGCTGGTCATCCACCGGCTTGCTCGCCGCCACTGCTTCGGTTGCGCATTGGGTAATCAGGGTCCGGTCAACCTCCTTGCCCTTGAGCAGCCCTTCTGCCCTGGTACATCGGAGCGGCGTTGGCGCCACGGAACCTATAACAATCCGGGCCTCTTTGCATTTCTTGCCCTCCATCTGCAGGCCAACCGCTGTGTTTACCACCGACAGGGTCATAGCTTTGCGCCGACCCAGCTTTAGGAATACGGTCTTGCCCTTGGGTACCGGCACCGAAACCTCGGTAATCAACTCTCCCGGTTTGAGCATGGTCTTACCGGGCCCCTTGAAAAAATCTTTCAGGGCCACCACCCGCTTCCCCTTGGAGTTCATCAGCAGAAGCTCAGCGTCCATGGCCAGGAGCGGTGTCGCTAGGTCCGCGGCTGGTGAGGCATTGGCCAGGTTGCCCCCAATCGTGGCAGCGGTTCGAACAGCTGCGGTTCCAGCCTGTCGGGCAGCCTCGGCCAGCGCGCCGCCTTTCCTGGCCACTAGTTTGCTGGCGGCAATCTTGGCCATCGGGGTCGCCGCGCCAATCAGGAGTTTTCCACCTTTTTCTTTCATGTAGTCCAGCCCTAACCCGCCAATGTAAACAAGAACATCGGGCTTAAGCTCGTAGGAATTAATTTTGGGAACGAGATCTGTCCCCCCTGCTAGGATGGTAGCCTTTTTGCCATACCGGGCGAGTAACTTGAGAGTTTCCCTAAGGTTCGTTTGCGCAAAATACAAGGTATCTTTCATCTTCACCCCCCTTTTCATCGCATGACCAAACTCGTTTGGGACTTACGCCGGGTAACGACATTCCGACGGGTGCTGTCTCTACATCAACTGCTTTCATTTTAGCATCCATTCTTCGGTTTTATCCTGGGGGGTAACTATATTATTTCCAATTTTCCAAGTCAATAAGAATTTATGGCCCTTCACTTTTCAATAGGTTGATGAATTTACTTTGATTAACGGAGCTCGGACGGGAGGGTGATGAAAGAGGGGACGAGAGATTCACCCTCCCGTCCGAGCCGGGCAGCCTCTTCCCGGACCCGGCGGGGGGCTTCAGCCGAGAATGCCCAGCCTTCTTCCGATCCCGCCTTTCCTTTGCTGAAGTGAAGTGGAAAGTCTCTTTGGACATCTTATTCCCGCGACGCTTCCTCGTTCATCCCCCCTTCCGTCCAGGTCGAGTTAATGAATTCGCATTCGTTGTTAAAAAAGTGAAGGGGGGCGAGGAACGCATGGGGAATTCCAAATTCCGCAATCCGCAATGATCAGTGTTTGAACGCTCGCTGACCGGTGAAGACCATCGTCACCTGTGGCTTGGCTTCGTTGCAGGCTTGAATCGATTCAAAGTCCCGGTCGGATCCTCCGGGATGAACAATAGCCGTAACGCCCTCTTTAATTCCCACATCTACGCCATCACGTTTATTTGGGGACGTTGTTTACAAACGTAAGTAGTAATGCTATAAAGGGAAGAAAATATTTGAGGGAGGGGACATGCCACGGCAAGCGAGGCTGGATGTAGCTGGAACTTTGCATCATATCATTCTCCGGGGTATCGAAAAGAGGCAAATTTTTGATGACAACTTGGATCGAGAGACCTTTGTCAACCGCATGGGACAGTTGGCTTTGGAGACAAAGACGAAGATATATGCCTGGTCTTTATTGACCAATCACGCCCATCTTCTAATGCGAAGCGGGCCGGAAGGATTGCCTCAGTACATGCGCCGATTGTTAACGGGTTATGCGCAGGCGTATAACCGGCGCCATAAACGATATGGTCATCTATTCCAGAATCGATACAAGTCTATTGTTTGCGAGGAGGATGTTTATTTTCAGGAATTGGCCCGCTATATCCATCTGAACCCTTTTCGTGCAGGGTTGGTTCAGAATTTGGAGCAGTTGGATCGGTATCTTTGGTCAGGCCACGGCGTTCTGATAGGAAAGGTGAACTATTCTTGGCAGGATGCGGATTACGTGTTGTCCTGGTTTGGGAAAAGAGCCGGGCAGGCCCGGAGAATATACCGTCGTTTTATTTCTGAGGGGATCAAGCAGGGGCATCGGCCGGAACTGGTGGGCGGTGGTCTGATTCGCTCTTTAGGGGGCTGGTCAGCCGTGAAAAGTCTTCGCCGGTCTGGGCAGAACGTCCTGACGGATGAACGGATTTTAGGGACCGATGATTTTGTGGAAAGAGTGCTGGGAGAAGCCGATCTCAGCGCTAAACGTTTGTTTTCTTCTCGATTGAGGGACAAAGAGGTGCGGCAACACATAGAGGAAAAATGTAAGAAAGAAGGAATTTTCATGCGGGAATTGCAGATGGGGAGTCGTCGTGGGGTGATTCCGGGGATTCGATCGGATTTAGCCTGGAAACTGGCCCGGGATTGGGGGATTCCTCTGGCGGAAATTGCGCGCCAACTGGGCGTTTCGACCTCGGCCATCTCGCAGATCTTGCTCAGAAGATCAAAAGCTTAATTAAGATAGTAAACAACGTCCCCAAAAAGATGCTTTACATTTAGCGATTGCTCATATGGAAGGTTTGACCTTTGTAACCGCCGATCAGGGACTTGCGGAATCGGCCAAGTTCCTCGCCCTGGAGGCCGTGGTGCTGAAAAAGTGAAAATTTGCCGAAGGCTTGCCTCTTGCCGCAGGGGATTTATCTTATCTCCATGTCTAGCCCAGAATTAAATATAGCGCCCCCCGCCTTCCGCATAGCGATTAGCCATTGCGGAGCAAAAGCATACATCGCTTCGAATTGAATATATGCATATGAAATCTTGACCTTCCCCAGTCGCCTGATAGTTAAAGATATATAGCGAGCCTGTCGAAAAACCCTAAAACTGGCTATTTAGTAATCTTCTGTGGCTTTTAAGCAGTTGCTTTTTAACGAAGCTAAAATTGCCAGAATTGGCCTTTGGGACTTTTTCGACAGTCTCAGCAGATTCATGTAATTTCGAACATCAGAAAAGGCAGGGCGTTAATGCCCCTGCCTTTCCGGGTTCGCCCTCTGAATGCCATGCCGATAGTTCAAAGGTTTCCGTTGACCCTTATTAATAGGCCAATCCTTTGCAGTTTTGCAGTGTCAAAACCAATTTCAAAACCCTATTTTTTTAATTCATAGGAAACCAATTCCCAATCTCCCCTCTCATCAGGATACTCACTGTAACCCTTCTCATACTGGCATTTCACGAAGTTTTTTACTTCTGGCGAATACCAGTACCAGGCCTTGTTTTCTCCGCTGCTGCCAAGGCCAAGGCTTCGCACGAATTTATATTCCAACTTGATGGCTTTGAATTTGCCTGCACGAACTTCAACCTCTTCCCACCCCAAACTCCGGAAAGTTTCTTGGTATTCAGCTCTACCTGTACCCCCCCAGCCCACCTCATTTCGTTCGAATAACCCCTTCCATTGCTTTCCCGAAGTCAAGGGGAAATTCAGAATCTTCTTACGGAACCCCCTGTAGTCTTGACGCTTATCTTTTTCCAACAAATATTTAACATTAAGGGTTGACCTTTCGAATAAGGCAATTCCAGAGGCATCTTTGGGGAATATCCCCCCTGAAAACTTAACGGAAAAGCACTGGGCATCACAGCCAATGACTTCCATCGGCCCTTCCCGATCGAAAACCCATTTGTCTCCCACATTCCAGACCGGCGCTTCAATCTTTTCTTGCGCAAATACCATTGTCGGAAGAAACAATACCCACCATCCTAAGAAAATGATCTTCTTCATTATTTTTTTACCCTCCTTTCAGGGAAATGATTGAAAAGCAGAAAGCTTCCAGTGGAATTAAGTGGCTAGGCTTCCCCAAAGGGAAATCAAAACCTTTGGAGGTTTCATTTGCCCATTTTGCAAAACTATCTCATAGGACATCACCTCCTTTTACACGTTATAGAAGATATTAGTAACTTTTTGAATTTATGTAACAAATCATCTTATCTAAATACCCTTTACCTACTAATAAAGTTTTCTATGACGATAACTCACCGATCATTGAAAAAATTCTGTTGCCATTATTACCTTTCTGATATAATACTGACGGGTACGAACCGTCCCGAACGTCAGATTATTTTGGGACATTCCCTAACCCCCGAAAAAATCTCGGGTTACATCCGGGGCCGTAGGGGTAAAAATGGTCGGAAATTCGAGACCTTCCCTCCAGATTGACCTGAATGAATTCAAGCTCCATCTTCATCTCAAGGGCAGAACTCAATTAACCCTTTATTTCAACTCACCTTCCCGAAGTTTTTATCTCTCCGTGATCGCCCTGGTCGTCAACGCGATGAAAAAATTGGGGAAAATCAAATCCATCCCTCTCCAGGAACACCTTGACCTGCTCGCCCTTTTGAACGAATCCATTGGAGGTGCGGCCGGGTCCTCAGATAAGGAAAATTTGTTGCCACGGATCTATAGGAAATGGAAGAATGCCCTTCCAAACCTGGAAGAAGCCCCTCTTTTTAAAGTGCTTGGAAAGAAGAGGGAAGAGGAGGATGGAGCAATCGGAAAGGTCTATTCATTTACCGATGCAGAAAAGGATGGATGGGCAAACCTCTTTGATTATATGGGAAGCGAAGAGAATGTTAGGCTGAAGTTCGCCGTCGATAAAATAGGAGTTAGTCTGGATGAGACTTCGATCATCTTCGGGGATTCTCGAAACGGTGAGGCGTGGGATCAATTCATTGCCAGCCTGGAAAAGGGTAGGGAAGAAGAATTTGAGCCGGTGGAAGAGGATGCTGTTCCCGAGCCGCCCGTTGTTACGTTCTCTCCGCCACAAAAAGGGAAAATCTCCTGGCTTTCCGGGTATCGCTGGGTCGTGCTGGTGGTCGTGATTGGGATCGTGGCGGGGGCGATTTGGAAAATTTATTTGAGCCCTGCCCCGATTCCGATTGCATCCGTTGACAGAATGAAGTACCCCCTGCCGGATAATCCCTCGATTGCTGTGCTCCCGTTTGTTAACATGAGCGGGGACCCCAAACAGGAATTCTTCTGCGATGGGATCACGGAGGAGATCATTACTGCGCTTTCCAGGGTCCCCGGCCTGTTTGTGATTGCCCGTTACTCCACGTCCACCTATAAAGGCAAGGCGGTGAAGGTGAAGCTGGTGAGCGAGGAGTTGGGTGTGCGGTATATTCTGGAGGGCGGCGTTCAGAAGTCTGTTGACCGTATTCGGATTACCGTTCAGTTGATCGATGCCCTCAAAGGACATCACCTTTGGGCAGAGAGATACGATCGCGATCTTAAGGACATCTTTGCTTTAGAGGATGAGATCACGATGAAGATCATCACTGCCTTGCAGGTGAAGTTAACGCCGGGCGAGACTGTTCATTTGATGGCCAAAGGTGCGAAAAACATCGATGCTTATACAAAATTATTACAGGCTATTGAACTTACCGGTAGGGGCACCAAGGAGGCAAATGCTCAAACCAAGAAGCTCCTTGAGGAAGCGATTGCCCTAGATCCAACGTATCCCAGATTATATGTTTGCCTGGCCGTGGCCCACCAATATGATATGTGGTTCGGTTCGACTGAATCCCCCAAACAGTCACTGGCTCGCGCCTTCGAACTCGCCCGGAAGGCGATTTCCCTGGACGATTCAAATGCGGCCGCCTATAGAACATTGGGTTGGATCTACGCGATGAAAAGGCAATATGAAAAAGCCATTGCAGCGTGTGAGCGGTCTATTTCTCTCGATTCCAATTCGGCGAGTAATGTTATGTGGTTAGGCTTGGTTCTTACCTGGGCGGGCAGGGCAGAGGAAGGTATTAAATATTTGCAGCACGCAATACGTCTTAACCCTTTTGCTCCCGCCGTATACTTCAATAATTTAGCCGTCGCTTATCGCGACTCGGGGCAGTATGAGAAAGCGATCGAAGAGGCCAAGAAAGCGCTCCAGCGGGAGCCCAACACCCAATTTCCTTACATCCACATGGCCATCTCTTATATGCGGTTGGGACGGGAGGAAGAAGCCCGGACCGCAGCCGCAGAGATTCTCAGGATAAATCCCAAATTCTCTCTGGAGCGCTATGCCAGGATGCTTCCTTTCACACAGCCTGTGGCAGATCGAGTCGTCGAGGACCTTCGCAAGGCAGGATTGAAGTGAATAAATGAGCAATAATAGTCTGATGCAGAAAGGCAGGGTCTCTATGATTCTGCCTTTTTTGTCTACATATTGGGGGGCAGGCATTTGGGCAAAAACTTGCGATAACGTGCCACTACCTGCACTTCACAAAAAGGCACCCCCCGGCCCTTAATCCTTGTAGAATTTCCATTCCATCCCAGACTTCAAATTGATATAATCAAAAAAATTTAAACTGGAACGTATAGGAAATTCC
Source organism: Deltaproteobacteria bacterium (assembly GCA_029857975.1). The sequence continues at coordinate 7,487 of JAOUFX010000117.1, forward strand.
TTTTCGGACACGAATGGATACAGCGAGGCAGAGACGCAACCAAAAGATTTATCTCGCAGAGCCCGCAGAGGGCACAGAGATTTATTAAATCCATTCCAATAAATTTATAAATTCTTTCTCTGTGTTCCCTGCGATCTCTGTGAGATTCATTTTTTTCTTATCAAATTTTTCAGATATTGCAGGTTAGTAGTACAGAAAGTCACTTAGTGCTTAGCGCTAGGCGCATAGCGTCTTTCTTGTTTCTGCAATTATCGCCGTAAATCTGCGTCCTATTAAATTTAAGGAGGTTATCCATTGGAAGCAACCATTAAGAAACATTTGGAAGGTGTTCGAGTTATCGATCTGACCGCCTGGCTGGCGGGTCCGTTTCTCAGTATGCAG
>JAOUFX010000118.1 GCA_029857975.1 Deltaproteobacteria bacterium
GTAAAGAAAAAAAGCTAAAGGGATTCCCCCCAAGAGAAGGGATAGGCGAATTTGTCCTTGGGTAGATCGGAAACTTCTAAAAAACCCATAAAAGGCAATCCCAAAAAGAAAGGGACTATAGCTACCAAGCTGGGCGGCAAGAGACAGGAAAAAAGGCCCAAGTTTGATCGCGGATGAACCAAACATGTGGGTTCCCTGATAGCGAAAACTCACCCAGTTATTTTGCAGGTTCCAATATAGGACCGGCGCAATAAGCAGGAGGGCAATGGCGGCGCAGGCGATCATATGTTTTGAAAAAAGTAAATCATATCTCTTTTGGCTTAGCCAATAGAACAAAAGCGCCGGAACCAGCAAGGCGGAGGTATACTTGGCAAGTCCCGCCAGCCCCCAGAGAAGGCCGAGAAAGATAAAATATTTTGGCTGGGGTTTTTCTTCGATTTTCTGGATAACCAAGATCAGCAAAAAAACCAGCACGAGTAAAATGGAATCGGGGAGAAGCATTAGGCCGAGAGCATTGAACATAAAGGAACTATTCAGCCCCAAAACGGCTAGCAGGGAAATCCCTTTTGAATTCGAAATTCCCATCATAAAACGATAAGCCAGAAAGGAAGTGCAAGCGAAAAGGAGGATCGCCGGTAGTCGGACTAAGAACTCACTGGTGCCCAAAAGATAATAGAAGGGTGCATGGATCCAGCCTACCAGGGGCGGATGATCGACATAGCTCAGATCCAAATATTTGGCGTACAAAAGGTAATGGGCTTCATCCACCCCGAGACCAAAGGAAGGGGCGACCCATAGCCGGAGGAGGGTGAAAAAAGAGATTAGAAGAAAAATTTCTTTATTCTCTTTTATAAGCAAGATGCCCCCTTATACCAATTGCGTGACATCCTCGGCAACCTTGGGATAGGCATCCAACATAGCAAGGTCATGGCCCGGGAAGATAAGGTCGAGGGATGAGGCCTTAGCCCGGATCTTATCGTAACTTTTCATCCAGGCGATCATGTCGGTGATGATCGCACTGGGAATGTCGGTGCGATAACTGGAGAAAGTATGGGCGGAATCCGAACCCACGACGGCCTTTCCTTTGGCGGTGTTTACGACCACTGTCTGCAGGCCGATGGTGTGACCCGGACAAAGAAGCAACTTGATTCCCGGCAAGATATTTTTATCCCCCCGCAAGAGCTGCAGCCTCTTTTTCCCTTTTAACCCGGCCAGGTAACGATTGGCAACCGGGTCCGTAACGTGAAGAAATGGAGCACGTTTCGCGATGGGATTGGTCATCCAGAAATTGAACTCTTTTTCCTGAAGGAAAATCGTTGCCTGCGGAAATAACTCCACACCACTGATGTGGTCAAAATGTATATGGGTCGCCACTACGTGTTTTATTGTTGCGGCGTCTATGTCAATCCTTTTCAGGACATCTACCGGATTGACGTAGCCGGCCAGATTGCGTTCCTTGGCTAATTGGGGGGCACAGCCGCAGTCGACGATAATTGTTTCACCCCCTCCCCGGATAGCAAAAATGTAATAATTGATCTGGAGGTTCTTATCCATGTCCTGGAACCAGTTGACCATGGACGCTGGGCGGGTGAAAGGGCCGGCGTACTTGAGAGCATAGATTTCATAAATCGGGGTTGTCATCTTTTTTGCTCCTTTTTTATTTATTAAAATGCCAGGCGCAAGGGGTAAGAGTTATTGAACTTTGTCCTTGTACCTTGATTATATGGGAAATTCCTTTTTGGACACGGATTTACCCTGTTAGATGGTTACTATTTAACAGGGTGAACACAGAAATCCGCTTAGCGCTATGCGCACAGCGTCTTTTTTGTTTCTGCGGTTATCTGTACTACTAACGTTCAAATTCTTGAAATTTTGTTAAGATTTATTTCTAAAGAATTTTATCTGTGTTTATCTGCGTCCAATAAATTGTTGGTTGCGGCTTTACGGCGCTGTGTAAATCTGCGTCCTATTAAATTTAGCCATTATTTATATCGTTTGTCCCCCATCCACGCGGATGATTTCACCCGTTACGAATGAACTGGCTTCCGTCGCCAGGAAAAGGGCAAGACCCACGACCTCTTCGGGTTCACCAAAGCGTTTGAGTTCAATTTCTCTGATGCGCTGCGCCTTACGATCGGGGTCCGTCCAGTTCACCCGGCTGAATTCCGTTTTGATGGAGCCGGGGGCGATGGCGTTTACTAAAATGTTATGCGAAGCCAATTCCCGCGCCATCACCCGAGTCATCATGTTTAGGGCCGCCTTACTGATGCAGTAGGCTCCGGTTTGATCCGCCCGCGCGCGGAGCCCGCTGACCGAACTGATATTGATAATCCTGCCTCCACCCTGTTTGATCATCTCCTTAGCGACGGCTTTACTCATCAAGAAGGCACCCTTCAAGTTTACTTCCAAAACTTTATCAAAAGCCTCTTCTTCCAGATCCACCATCGAACTTAATACGGGATTCGCTCCAGCATTGTTGACTAATACATCGATCCGGCCGAAAGCTTGAAGGGTTCCTTGAACGAGCTTTTGCACCTCTGCTTTCTTACCCACGTGGGCCGGAATAACTAAGGCCTCGCCGCCCATTGCGCGAACCTGTTCCGCCACCTTTTCCAGTTCCGGCGGCCGCTTATTACGGCTGGAAACTGCCAATTTGGCGCCGGCTTCCGCAAAGGCCAGGGCAATGGACCGCCCTATCCCGCGACTCGCACCGGTGATCAAGGCAACTTTACCCTGTAAGGAAAACAGCTTTGCCAACATGAACCTTCCCTCCTTGTCTGGATTATGATAATTCATATTTACCACAAATAAATATTCTGGCAATCATTTTTACTGGGAATTCATCTATTTTTTTAAAAGTGAAGAGAACCGAGGGAATGCCATTTTTGACCCTTCGGCGGCGCCAAGTCCAGCCCACTTGCCTGCCTTCACTTTTTATTTTCTATCATGACTGCAGAAGGATTATCAGGACCCGGCGGGGAGATGCTGCGCGCCGGCCAAACGGTGGGATCAAACCTTCTTGCATTCCTTCCCTTTGCCTCCGCAAGAAGAGAGCACAAACAACATATATCTTTAGTACAGCGGTGGAAGTAAAGCTCCAAGTCATGGAAGAACCACCGCCTTTTGGCCCAGCGCAGCATCTCCCCGCCGGATCCGGGAAGAGAATGCCCGGCCCGGACGGGAGGATGAATCTCTCCCTCTTTCATCACCCTCCCGTCCGGGCTCCGTTAATCAGAGTAAATTCATCAACCCATTGAAAAGTGAAGAGGGGCAAGGCGTTCAGGGTTGACAAGAGGGAGAATAGTTGCTATGTTTAATCGGCACTCTTGGGTTTAGAGTGCTAAAAAGGTGATCCGATGAGCGAGGAATTAACTTCTCGAGACCGTAAAGTATTGCAGGCAATTATTATGGATTATATCCAAACTGCAGAACCGGTGGGATCACGAACTGTGTCTAAAAAATATAAGATGGAACTCAGTCCAGCAACCATCCGCAATGTTATGGCGGATTTAGAGGAGATGGGCCTTTTGCAGCAGCCGCACACTTCAGCCGGGCGGGTGCCTACGGATCGGGCCTTTCGCTTCTACGTGGATAGCATATTGGAGGTGCGCCGACTCAACAAGATTGACCAAGATCGTATTGTACTGAGCCTGCAAAATGAGAAGACGGACATAAACGAGATGATGAAGCACGCCTCGTCTTTACTTTCTCTGCTCTCCAAACAGACAGGGGTCGTTTTGGCTCCGCGTTTTGGGAGTAATGTGTTCAAACATATAGAATTTATCAAGCTTAGAGAGAGAAAAATCCTGGTGATCATCGTTTCCAAGTCGGGCGAAGTTCAAAATAAATTGATCGAGTCCGACGAGCCGTTAAATCAGGATGAGCTGGAAAAATACAGCAAGTACCTGAACGAGATCATGGGCGGATTGAGCCTGGTTGAAGCCAAACACAAAATTGTAGAGGAGATGAAGAAGGAGAAAGTCCTCTTTGATAAACTCATGTATCGTGCCCTCCAACTCAGCCAGAAAGCCCTGGAAGGCGAAGCGGCAGGGGATCTTTACATTGAAGGAAAAACCAATATCATTCAGTCTCCAGAGTTTGCCGACGTGGAGAAGATGCGGCTCCTTCTCCTGGCATTCGAGGAGAAGACCAAGATTGTCAAACTCCTGGACAAGGCTCTGTCCACGCCCGGGATTCAAATTTTTATCGGCGCGGAAAACGAATACAACGAGATGAGAGAGTGCAGCATCGTAGCCGCGCCTTATTCTAAAGAGAACTTTACCTTGGGAACTCTGGGAGTAATCGGGCCAACGCGGATGGACTACTCCAGCATCATTCCCATTGTGGATTATACGGCCGGAATCCTGGGCAAAATCCTGGAAAGCATGGATGAGTAGTAACCTCTGAAAGTTGATAAGGCCCGGGAGGGGGAGCATTACGCAGAAGGAGAAATTATCTTGAGCGAGAGAAATAAAAAAAATAAAGCCAATGATGAAAAAAAGAATCTGGGGGTAACTCTTGCGGAAGAAAGGGGCGGAAAGGCCGACGGAGAAAAGCCTGTCGGGGAAACCGAAAAAATAAAGGAACCGGCAGCGGAAACGCCCGAACAGACTTCCGAGGAAAAAATCCAGGCTCAACTGGAAGAAAAAACCAAGGAAGCGGCAGAAAATTTCGATAAATGGTTACGTTTGCGGGCGGAGTTTGAGAATTATAAGAAGCGGGTGCAGAGGGAAAAAGCTGACTCGATAAAATTTGGGAGTGAGAGCCTCCTTAAGGCAATGCTGCCCGCACTGGATAATTTAGCCCGGGCGATCGACCACGGAAGAAACGCGCCAGAAAGCGATTCCCTCTTGGAAGGGGTGGCCATTACCCACCAACAGTTTTTAAACATCCTGGAAAAATTTGGAGTGAAAGCAATCCAGGCTGCCGGGGAGATTTTTAATCCTGAGCAACACGAAGCCATTGCGCAGGAGGAAAGCGAGCAAGAACCCAATCGGGTGATTGCGGAAGTTGAAAAGGGGTATCTCTTCCATGACCGCCTCCTTCGACCGGCCAAAGTTATCGTTTCGAAAGCCAAGACCGATCAAAAGATAAAAGGAACTTGATGTTTTACCGAGATTATTATGACCTCCTCGGTCTTGATCAGTCGGCCACGCCAGAGGAGATCAAAAAAGCCTACCGTCGCCTCGCCCACCAGTTTCATCCCGACAAGAATCCTGGAAACCCTTCCGCCGCAGAGCAGTTTCGGCACATTACGGAAGCCTACGAGGTTTTGCAGGATATGAAGAAAAGGGCGGCGTATGACCGCTGCGGTGCCTCCATGGGCCGGGGAAGTTTTGAGGGATTCCGGGAACCGGGAGACTTTTCTTCCCCCGGGAATTTTTTTGATGATTTTTGGGGTGAAATTTTTAAAGAATTTTACGGAAGTCGGAGGCAGAGGTTTACCAGAACCCGAGGGGGGGATTTCCGATACAACTTAGAGGTCTCTTTAGAAGAAGCGGCCTTCGGCATGGAAACGGAAATCAAAATTCCCCGGATGTCGATTTGCCCGCTATGCCGGGGAAGCCGTTGTTCTCCCGGAACTCTGCCCGTAACCTGTCCTGCCTGCCGGGGGATAGGATCGCTCCGGGCTCAGCGTGGTTTTTTTATGACGGAGACAACTTGCCAACGTTGCGGAGGGGAAGGGAAAGTTATCGTTCGACCGTGTTCCCAATGTCGGGGAATGGGTCACATCAAGTTGGCCCGCATCATCCGCACCCATATTCCCCCCGGGGTAGACAACGGAACCCGCCTGCGTCTCCGGGGAGAGGGAGAAATGGGCAGAAACGGTGGATTGCCTGGAGACCTCTATGTTATGGTTTCCGTAAGGAAGCATCCTATCTTTAGCCGATCGGGGAATGATATCCTATGCCAGATTCCCATTACCCTGGTTCAAGCTGTGAGGGGAGCGGAGATCGAAATTCCCACCCTTAGAGGAAAGGCCAAATTGAAGGTTCCGCCGGGAACTCCGGCGGGGAAAAGCTTTACCCTGAGAGGACACGGGATGCCCATTCTCCAAGGGAGCGGCCGAGGGGATCAAAAGGTGAAATTGCAGGTAGAGATCCCCAGCAAGCTAAACCGGCGCCAGCGGGAAATATTAGAGGAGTTTAACCAAATTTGCGCGGGCGCAAAAAAGGGCCGAAGAGAAGGTTCGGCCCGCAATTAAAAGTTATCTTATTTTTCCTCCTTTTTTTCCGCTCCTTCCTCCTTTTTGCCAAAGAATTTAGCCATCCAGATGGATCCTTCATACATGGCCAGCAACGGCCCAGCCAAAAGGAGCTGGGAAACCAAATCAGGGGGTGTAAGAATAGCTGCCGCAACGAAAATAACCAAAACAGCATATTTGCGGTTGCGGGAGAGGATCGAGGATGAAACGACCCCCATGCGTGCTAAAAAAAGGATCAACGCCGGCCACTGGAACAACAGGCCGAAGGCCAGAAGAAGTTTGATGGTAAAAGTGAGATAATCCCTGATGGCGGGGAGCGGGCGGATCGTTTCGGAGGCGAAGCTTAGAAAAAAACGAAAGACCACCGGAAAGACGATATAATAACAGAAAAAGGCACCGCCGACAAAAAAGGTTGACGAAACGATCAAATAAGGAAAAATGTATTTTTTTTCCCGCTGGTAAAGTCCGGGGGAGACAAAAGCCCAGATTTGGTAAAGAATAAAAGGGGAAGAAAAAAAGATCCCGGCCAGGATGGCTGCTTTCAAATAAGTGAAAAAAGCTTCGGGAACGGCGGTAAAAACCAGCGTGCTGCCCTGGGGCAAAACCTGGACGAGGGGGCGCATTAAGATTTCTACGATCGGTTTAATAAAAGCGTAACAAAGCGCAAAAGCCACGCCGATGGCCAGGAAGGAATAAATCAACCTCTTGCGCAGTTCCTCCAGGTGCGCGGTTAGAGGGAGTTTCTTATCCGACATTTCAGACGGGTTCTTTGGTGGTGACAGGTTGGTTTTCTTCCTTTGGCGGAGGAGTGGTCTGGGCGACGGCCTTTTCGGGAGGCACGCCTTCTTGAGGTTCAGCCATATCTATTTTTTCTGTTTCCAAACCCTCGATGAGGGATTCATGGGCTGAAATTGGCTCGGTCGAAGATTCTTTCAATTCGGGAGTGGTCACATCAGCATCAACCCCGGTTTCAGTTGGAGAAGGCGTTTCTGGTTGGTACGGGTTGGATGTTTCCTCTTGGTCCAGGTCTATTTTAAGATCGGTGTCAATACTTGATTTTAGATCATCCGTGGCTTTCCTGAATTCGGCCATCCCTTTTCCCAAAGACTTAGCCAAGTCGGGAAGTTTCTTGGGGCCGAAAACAATCAGGGCAACGATCAGGATGATGATTAATTCTGGGAGGCCAATGCCAAACATTGCGGTAGACCTTTTTATTCAAGAATAGAAACTTTTATGGGTAGTGTCAAGGGCAAAATCAAATAGGCCACCCCTCTCCCACCGATTGGCCGGCACTCAGTATTTTCCTGCCTCTTTCTCGCCAATCTATATAAATTTATTGCATAGGAAATTGTTTTTGGACATGGATAAACACAGATTTTCAGGATATTAAATGTAAAAAAATAAATATCTGTGAATATCTGCGAAAATCGGTGTCCAAATTAATTTAAAGAATGAACATGGAAAGGGAAGGTAAGCAACGTGGAAGAAACCCTTGACAGCAACCCCGGAAATGCTTTAAAAACGAGATAAGAAAGTATGGTGGGGAGGAGGAAAGGATATGCCAACCGAAATTTTATTGACTACGGAGTTGACGGAGATCACGCTGGCTCACCG
>JAOUFX010000119.1 GCA_029857975.1 Deltaproteobacteria bacterium
TACCTCACCGGCCTGAGCGCTGGATCTTTTGTCCTTTCCACATTGGCCTATGTCTTCGGCATGGAAAAATACAAACCGATCGGGAAAATCGGGGTCATCCTGGCAGCCCTGTTTTTGGTTATGGCCCCCCTGGCCCTGCTTGTTCACGTGGGGCAGCCTTTCAAAGCCTGGCACCTCTTCGTTCACCTGAACGTCACCTCGCCCATCACCTGGGGATCGTTTCTTCTGACCCTTTACCCGATCAATTGTTTGATCTACGGCTGGTTTATGTTTAAAGGCAATTCCAAAATGACCCGGTTGTTCGGGACGATCGGAATTCCCCTGGCCGTTTTTGTGCATGGTTACACAGGGTTTATATTGGCTTTAGGCAAAGCCCGGGCTCTTTGGAATACAGCTTTGATGCCTTTCCTCTTCTTGGTTTCCGCCATGGTGTCGGGCATTGCCTTGATGATTCTTATTTCCCTCGTCAAGGATCGGTTCTTCTCCAAGGAAAAAGCCGTTAACCGGGATCTGGTTTTCGGCCTGGGGAACTTGCTGGCGGCCATGATCCTAATTGACCTTTTTCTGGTCCTGAGTGATGTCCTGGTTCTCCTCGTTTCCCACGCCGAAGCCCAAGAGGTGGCCCACTTGCTGCTCCAAGGGAAGTTCAGCATCCTTTTCATCGGGGTGGAGAATGTAATGGGCAAGATCATTCCGGCTTTTCTGCTGTTAATCCCCCGCCTGCGGAACTTGACCACCGTGACTCTGGCCTCGATTCTGGTCGTCATCGGCATTTTTTTCATGCGGTACGTAGTCGTGTTGGGCGGTGAGTTTCTGCCCTTGGTTTGAAGCTTGAGGAGTTTTACATGAATAAAATTACCCGACGGGATTTTTTGAAGTTTGGATTTACGAGCGCGGCGGTAGCCGGTTTCGGGGGTTCTTTGGTAAGCTGCTTCAGTCCCCCTCCGGAGTCCACCCGCAAGGTTATGCGCACAGCTGGGAAGCCCGTGGTCATTGCCAGTACCTGCCTTCTCTGCCCTGCAGGATGCGGTATTCTGGGGGAGGTATCCGACGGCCGCCTGGTCAAGATTGTCGGGAATCCCAAGCACCCCAACAATCGGGGGAAGATCTGTTCCCGCGGCCATGCCGGGATCAACACTCTCTACGACCCGGATCGTCTGCTCTATCCCTTGAAACGAACCGGCGCGCGCGGCGAGGGGCGGTGGAGCCGGATCACGTGGGAGCAAGCATTAGAGGAGATGGCCAAAAGACTGGCTGTCCTTAGCCGCAGCGGGAAGACGGAAGCATTCTGGATGGAAATGGGCTCTCCCGGCTCCCAAGAGCTTATGGTATTGAATTTTCTTCAAGCCTTCGGCTCGCCGACGGTTTTTCCCGAAAGCGGTTTTACGGATCCGGCCAGGGCTGTGGGGCAAGCGCTCACTTGGGGGGCGGAGACCGCGGTCTGCGATGTGGCCAAATCCCGCTTCATTCTCAATTTCGGGGCCAATCCTTACGAGGATCATGAACAATATGTATATTTGGCTCAACGCATCATCGAAGGGCGCATGGCCAACGCGGCCAAGCTAATCACTTTAGACGTTCGCCTATCCAACACCGCCGGGAAGAGCCAGGAATGGATTCCCGTAAACCCCGGAACCGATGGAATCATTGCCCTGGCCATGGCTCAACACATCCTGCAGCAGGGTCTCTATGATAAAGAGTTTCTTGCTCGCTGGACGAATTACCCCCTGCCCAAGCTCATGGAACACCTCGGGCAATACACACCCGAGCAGGCGGAAAAGGTCAGCGGGGTCAAAGCCGCCGACATTCGGCGCTTAGCCACGGAATTCACTAAGGCCAAGCCGGCAGTTGCCTTAACAGGGAGGGGGGTAAGCGGCCACCAAAATGGAGTTTTCAACGAGAGGTGCATTGCCCTCCTGAATGCCGTTGGAGGCAACATCGATGCCCCGGGTGGTTGTTGCCTGCCCCGGACCATGGATCTGAGCGAGGCAAAAGGGAAGAATGCATTTTCTTCTTCCCCCCAGGCCTTCGCTGCCCTGAAAGAAGGAAAGGAGAAGGTGGAGGTTTACTTTGCTTATATGGCCAACCCGGCCTATGCCAACCCGAACCCGGAAGAAGTTCTGCAAATCCTCAAGGACGAAAAACGCCTTCCATATATTGTAGTGGCCGACACCCATTTGACCGAAACCGGGGCGGTAGCGGACCTCCTTCTGCCCATGGCTTCTTATTTGGAAAGCTGGAATTTAGAATCCCGGCCGGCCATGGACCTGATCCCTTTCGTCAGCATTCGACAGCCCCTGGTGCCTCCCTTGGGCAAATCCCAATCCATCGGTAAAACTTTCATCGAGCTGGCCAAGCGGATTGGCGGCGGCTTACCGCAGGCCTTCCCTTACCCGAGTTGCGAGGATTTTATCGGAAAAGCAGCCGCCCGCATCGAGGGGCTTTCTAAGGCCGGAGGGTTCGAGCTCCTGAAAAAGGAAGGGGTATGGTTTGATCCCGCAGCAAAGCCAGTATATCACTCCTACGAAAAGAAGGGCTTTTCCACGCCTTCGGGAAAGTTCGAGATCTTCTCTAAAAAGCTTCAGGAAAAAGGCCTGCCTGCTCTTCCAGCCTATGTTCCGATCCAGACCCATCAGGGAATCAAAGAGGACGAATTGATCCTGACCGTGCACCGGGCTAACGTCATGACTTTGCGATTGGCCAATGCCAAATGGCTGGCTGAAATTCTGCACGACAGCCCCCTATGGATCAATCCCAGGACGGGGCGCGCCCGGGGGCTGCGCGATGGAGACCGCGTTAAAATATCTTCCCCCGCCGGGAGTCTGACGGTCCGGGTGCGCTTCTCTCAGGGCATCCATCCGCGAGTGGTGACCTTGACCGAAGGCTTAGGGCATTGGGCATTGGGGCGATTCGCCAGGGCCAAGAAAGAAAAAAGCAGCGACTTCGATACCGGATTACTTTGGTGGGAAAAACAGGGGAACGGAGTCAACGCCAGGGCGTTAATCGCGGCCGATTTCGACCCGGTCGCGGGCGGGATCGCCTGGAATGATACCCGGGTGACTTTGACGAAAATTTGAATTAAAGAGAGCCTGAAGGGAATCGAGAGGAATGGTCATGAAAATTCCGTCGTTACCTGAACTATCCCGGAGAACCTGGGTATTCATCATTGTGATCATGTTGGTTTTAGCTGCCATCCCGGCTTTGGGATTGATTCGATTTACCACGACCCATCCCTTTTTTTGCCTGAGCTGCCACCAAAATCAGGAGCCCCTGGCCAGGTGGCTTCCTTCCCGCGTCCACCCGGCATCGGTAACCTGCACGAATTGCCATACAAAGCCGGGAGGAATCCTCCCCAGTAAGTTTTCCGCCAGTGATGACCTGATGAACGATAACTGTCTGCGCTGTCACGACCCTATTCCCCGAGGGGAGCAAACGGACCTGGCCAGCGTTCGGATCGTAAAAATTTCCCATAAGCTCCATGCCGAGAAAAAAGTCCTATGTATCGATTGCCATCGCAATATTGAGCACGATTCCTTTACCCCGCGGACCAACCGGCCGCCGATGGAGACTTGTTATCATTGTCACCAAGCCCATCCCCGCACTCAGGCTTGTGATAAGTGCCACCCGATCAACCTGGTATATTCCGCCAAAGAAAAAACTCCCTGATCCATCGGGCAGACCCTCACGAGGCTTGGGATTCATAGACATGTATTCGGCAATCCGCATCTAAAATCTGCAATCGGCAATCTGAAATCTGAAATTTACATCCTTCGTTCCTTTTGCTATTATTCAAAAAGCATTAGCTACAGAGTCCGCTGCAAAAGTCCTTTCCGGCCTTGAAAAGTCATTCCTGCGGCAGCAGGAATCCAGTTTTTCAAGGTTTTTGGGACTCCCGCCCACGCGGGGGAGTGGCAGGGTGGTGGATTTTTCCGCAACTTGTTAGCATCTTTTTTTCAGATTACCTATTCTCTGCGTTCTCTGTGGTCAATGAAGTGCATCACGGATTCCCGTCCGGAGGTTTTCCATGCGTTCGATTTTCATAGGGTCCACCGGTAGCGAGCCCGGCCAGACGCTGGCCACCTGGGCCTTGGCCACCAAATTAAAAGCCCAAGGGGTTAAAGTAGGATTCTTCAAACCTTATGGACTCCTCCCGGAGCTGGGGCCCTCTACGGAAGGGAGTTTTTGCGACTCCGATGCCACCCTCCTCCGAGAGGTCTTGGACCTCGCAGAGCCGGCAGAGGCCCTTTGCCCGGTGGTGCTTACGGAAAATTTAATCGCCGAAGTTTCCAGCAGTCACGAAGATCGATTGATCGAAAAGATCGAGAAAGCCTTCCAGGAGATCTCCCGCGGGAAAGACGTGATCTTGATCATGGGAGCAAAAGAGATCTTCTTTGGAGGTGGACTTTCCAGGCTTTCCGACAGCCTCCTGGTCAAATTGTTCGATGCCTCCGTGCTTTTAGTGGATCGCTACCAGAGGGACAATTTGACCCTTTACTCCCTGCTCTCGCTGAATTCCTTTCTTGATGGCCGGGTAAAAACCGCTATCCTCAATCACGTTGCCCCGGACAAAATGGATCATGTCCAGACCAAAGTAATCCCTTTCCTCCAGGACAAAGGATTGAAGTCGGTAGTGGCCATTCCCGAGAGCCCCATCTTGGCAGCTTTGACGGTATTCACCATCGCGGATTTGATCGATGGTCAGATTCTCTGCTGTTCAGAGTCTGGTGGTAATTTAATCAAGACTTTCACCATCGGGTCCAAATACCTGGAGGGTCCCCTGGCGATTTTCAAACAGGTCTATAACAAGATCATCCTGGTCGGTCTGGAAGAGAAGGACCCAGGGAATTATTTGGTTGGCGGAATCATTCTCACCGGAGGGAAAAGCCCAAGCGATCTGGTCTTGCGGGTAGCCCGGGAACGGTCGATCCCTTTAGTCCTGACCCGGTCAGATACTTTTCAGACCATGGAACGGCTGGAAAAGGCCAAACCTTCCTTGGGAGTAAGAGATGAATTTAAAGTTCGCCAGTTCCTCGAGTTGATGGATCAAGCAACCCATTCAGACCAGTGGGTGGAAGCTTTGCTTTAATCTTTTCGGGACGCAGATAATCGCAGATTTTTAGGATTAAAAATATGACCAATAAAACGCGTGAAATAAACTGTCATGGCAAGAATTCCGCTTTCGGTCCGCTCCTTCGCAATAAGGAGAGGAAAATATTAAGTGATTTGGCATTTATTCAAATTTCTGTCGTTTGAATTTTTTTAGAAGAAAATCTTTTTCTGCGGATATCGGCGAAAATCTGCGTCCCAATTAATTTATATGCCCTGGATCCACCGCATCAATCAGATGTCTCTTAGCGAGAAAGAAGGCCTCTACCGGCTGCTCATTCCCCCTTCTCTTTTTAAGCGTTTTCAGGTGAATCCCCTGACCTTCACCGACTATGAAGGCAACCGCCTGGTTCGCTTCTACTGCCCGGAAAGGGAAGAAACGGTAATGGTGGAAATGAAACGAAAGGGTGACGATCCGGACCCCGTCTACTCCATCCAGGTCTCGGATGCGGTGGACTTCAGCCAGCTCAACTGGGACTTTCTGGTGGTCAATGATCCCGACAGTGAGCGGTTCAACATCGACATCGATGACCAGGGGCGGGACACGCTCTGGGGGCGTGCCTCTCGTAATCTGCCCGAAGAGGAACGGGCCTTAAGCGCCGGATTGTCTCCTGGCCAGATCCGCAAAGGATTGAGCTTAACCCGGGAAGTTATTGCCGGTCTGGAATACTTCGCCAAAGTCTTGGACATCAAAACCATCAGCCTGGAGGCCCTTTTTTACCACAACGCCATCGTTTATGAGCGCTGCGGTTTCACCTACTTTGAAGGTTTCAAACGCATGCAGCGCATCCATCAGGTTTTCCAATCGGGCGGCCAACTCTTCCAAAAACTCGTAGCTTCCAATCCCTTCCGGCAGCCCGGCTTCGCCAGAACCATCCGGGGACGTTCCTGGGCCATCCATGATGGGGTGATCAGCGAGATCGATGACGATATTCTGGATGAAGGCTGGGCTTCCCCCAAGATGTACCTAATGGTCGGCAGACCTCGCCCGGTTTGCACTTTCCCCGACGCCGTTTATTGAGGTCATTAAGTTCCTGTGATTCAGACATTGGACCGAAGGGGAAGACGCTGCAAGGGTTGATTTCCTATATTGAAAAGTCTGGTGTCTAAAGTCTGAAGTCCAGTGTCTGAATCGCAGATTAAGTTCTCCTTGACATGACCGTTTTCTTCCCTTAAGATTTACCTACAAAAATTGGATTAATAAATTTTTAGGAAACTTGATTGTATAGGAATTTCCTTATTGGACATAGATGAACACAGATTTTCGGGATATAAAATGCAGAAAATAGTTATCTGCCTTTATCCGTGGAAATCTGTGTCCCAATTAATTGAATTGTATAGGAAATTACTTTTTAGACACGGATGTATACAGAAAGTCGCTTAGTGCTTAGCCCTATGCGCATAGCGTCTTTTTTGTTGCTGTGGTTATCGGCGACAATCTGCGTCCTATTAAATTTGAAAAAGGAGGTAAGGACGTTGAGGAAAGCGATGCGGAAATACGTAACCTGGTATCTCGTGGCAGCCATGCTGGTGATCGGGATGACTCCCAAAGTTCAGGCGGGATTTTCCCCTTCGGAAACGATCGGCCTGGCAGCGGCCGAACGATCTTCCGACCTGCAAAGGATTCAAAAGTTTCTGGAGGTAAAGATGGTCGGAGAAAGGCTCAAGGTATACGGTTTTACTCCGGAGGAAATTCAGGCCCGGTTGAATAGCCTCAACGACCAACAAATCCATCAAATCGCTTTGAAGATTGATGACTGGAAAGTGGGGGGTGATTCCGGCCTGGGGATTATCATTGCCGTTCTGTTGATCTTTATCGTGGTGGTCCTGATCATCCAGCTTACCGGATATCGCATTGTGGTAAAATGAAGGGAATCTTCATCCACCCCATCGATCCATTCTATAAAATCCCTTTTTTCCTGATCATCCCTTTGCTCTTTTCCTGCGCTGGGCCTATTCCCATTCAGGAATCCGGGTCCTCCCGCATCCTAACCCATGTACCGTTTTACCCCCAGGAAGTATACCAATGCGGCCCTGCTTCCTTGGCGGCCGTGTTAAATTATTGGGGCGTAAAAGTTTCTCCCGCGGATATTGCCGGTGCGATCTACAGCCAGGAGGCCCAGGGCACTCTGGATGTGGATATGGGTTTTTACGCCGCGAAGAAAGGATTGCAGGCCAGACAGTATCGGGGTGGAGGGGAGGATTTAAAAAACGGGATCGACTCGGGTGTTCCCTTGATTGTCCTGGTCGATTATGGGTTCTGGGTTTATCAGCAGAACCATTTTATGGTGGTGATTGGTTATGACCAAGACGCCGTCATCGCCCATTCCGGGAAAGAACGGGACAAGAGGATTCCTTGGAATCATTTCTTGAGAACATGGGAAAGGACAAAATTCTGGACCCTCCGGGTAACTCCTCCATGATCGGAACCCCGTCCTTTAAAAAGAAATTTTGCCCGCTAGGCATTGCGCTTTGTGCTCTGCTGCTTTTGTCCGGCTGCGCGTTTCCCAGGATTATCATTTTAAAAGACCCGCTTACTCCGGAAGAACATTTAAACCTC
>JAOUFX010000120.1 GCA_029857975.1 Deltaproteobacteria bacterium
CTTGATCCCCCGGTCTCTTAGGAGTTCCAGATAGGCCTGACCGACATTATCAATGGGAACATGGGTTAAAGTTGGTAATCTTTTTGGGGCACTTTTAGTTTTTACCATGAAGTCTTCCTCCGACAAATATCTTAAAGACTGCTCATCGTCAAATTTAATCCTTTTTAATCCTTCAGAAGCTCTCGGGCGATGACCATCCGCTGGATTTCCGAGGTCCCTTCAAATATGCGGAACAATCTCATATCGCGATATACCCGTTCGATGGGCGATTCTGTCATGTACCCCATCCCGCCATGGATTTGCACGGCAGCGTCCGCTGCGCGATTGGCCATTTCTGTGCAATACACCTTTACCATGGCCGCCTGCTGGGTTACCCGTTGTTTCTGATCCCGGCACCAGGCCGTATGGTAGACCATCTGCCTTCCCGCGTAAATAGAGATTGCCATATCGGCCAGCATCCACTGGATGGCTTGGTTTGCCGAAATGGGTTTGCCAAACTGCACCCTTTGTTTGGAGTGCACAATGCTAAGGTCGAGTACATACTGGGCTTGCCCCACACAAACCGCAGCGATGGTAATCCGTCCCTTTTCCAGAACCTTCATCGCTGTAACAAACCCCTTCCCTTCTACACCCCCAATGATATTAGCAGCGGGCACCTGGCAATCTTCAAAGACAATTTCTGCCGTGTTATTCCCGTGGATGCCCATTTTTTTGTCGATCTTGCCCACGGAATATCCCGGGAAGGTTTTCTCCACGATAAAGGCGGTGACCCCGCGCGGGCCTTTTTCTTTGTCCGTCACGGCCATTACGGTGACCACATCCGCAATGTCCCCGTTGGTAATAAAATGTTTTAAACCATTGAGCAGGTATACGTCCCCTTTTTTCACCGCTTTGGTCTGGATATTGGCCGCATCGGACCCGGCATTCGGCTCGGTTAGGGCAAAGGCTGCGGTCCACTCCCCGCTGGCACAACGCGGCAGATATTTCTGTTTCTGCTCCGGGCTGCCGTCGATCAAAATCCCCTGGGTGCCAATTCCGTTATTCGTCCCGAATCGGGACCGGAAGCAGACATTGGTCCTTCCTAACTCTTCATTCAGCACGCATTCCCCCAAGGTATTCAAACCCATACCGCCATACTCTTCGGGGGTGGATAGGCCAAAAAGACCCAGATCGCGCATCTTCTGGACAATGCTCTCAGTGATTTTTCCTTCTTCTTCAACTTTCTGGGAAATGGGTTCCAGATCGTTCTTTACAAAACGGCGAATAGTATCGCGCATGAGTCTAACATTTTCCGGAATTTCAAAATCCATCTCTTCTCCTCCCTTCAAGGATTGCTTGATTTATATTGCTTAAAAAGCGCAAATTAAAGAATTTTTTTCTTACGCCTCTTACCTTGAGGTTAACACTTTTTAATGTCCGTGCATCATAACACAAAGAAAAAAACGGTTCAAGTTAAGCCCCTCACCTTTCCCGTTCGGCTGAGCTCACGACGAAGCCCTCTCCCCGCAAACGGGGATGAGGGCGGGGGTGAGGAGGAAAGGCCTTTAAAAAATCGAAGCCATGAACTCGGTATTAAAAATTGGGGGATGAAGGCACGGTTTTCTCGGCGATTTGCATGGCCTGGCGGTAGGTTTTTTGGGCCATTTCCTTATCGATTTTGACCCAAATTCCAGCAATCTCTTTTAAATTTCTTATTCGATCACCGATACCATCGATCTTTTCCACTTCCTGAGCGGCTTGTTTCAGCAAACGTTTAGATTCATCTTGGCTCGCAGCAGTGCTCATGCGCGCCATTTGCAGCAGGGAATGAAACCGGATCTCTTTGGGCTCAACCTGCGCCAGAACATCCAATCCTTTGTTGGGTTCGTAGGCAAACCAGGCTACGGCAATCTCACCCATGAGGCGGGAATTTTTCTCCTGTTGAGCGTAAGAAAAAGCCTTTTCCAGAATCTTGATATTTTCTGCAATACCCATTTTGCTGAATACTTCGGCGCTTTCCAGAAGAATCTTCGCCCGCAAGAAAGGCGAGGATGCTTTTGCCGCGACGGCCAGGGCTTGCTCGGGCTCCCAGAAGGATTGTTGGCGAAGAATTTCGGCGTGGATCTTATTTTCTTTACCCGTTGAGGGAATTATATCGCGGGCCTCACCCTCCGCCTTTTTTAGAACTTCTTTTCCCTTTTCCTTATCGAGAATATGCCATTGCCGGGCAAGCTGAAGAACCCTTTGGGCCCGCAGGGCCGGATCTTTAATTTTTTCGGCCGCCCCAAGGGTTTTATGCAAGACATCCTCGGCTTTTTTCCGATTCCATTTCTGCAACCGGGTTCCCACCTGCAAAAGGGCGTAGGAATACGGTTCGGGAAAATCCGCAGAAATTTTTCCGGCTACCTCCAAAGCTTTCTCCTCATTGAGCGGAGCCCAGTCAACGGCCAAACCGCAAAGAAAATATGACCGCTCCTTGGGTTCCTTGATCTTCTCGCTCTCCTGTAGAGCCCTGATGAAGAAAGGAGTAGCCCGGGATTCATCATTTTTAATCATCTCCCTTCCCAGGCCCCATTGGTAGATTGCCTTCAGCTCCGGAAGGTCCGGTTGATCCGGTTCAGACGGAATAAATTTTTTAGCCAACTGGTCGGCGATCTTACGGCAAAGGTCCAGGCGTAAAGAACTTTCCGATATCCCGTAAGCTGCCTGAATGGCCTCGGCCATGCCCGGGGGGGGATCTTTTTTAACCCAGATTTTGCCGGCCTCTTTAAGGAGCAGGTCGCGGGTTTCCCGGGAGGGAATCTCCTGGAGCTTGCGCAGGGTTTTTATCTTGTTCATCGAGGCAGCTTCCATCACCAACTGGGATAACAGCTTGGAGGTTTTGGCCCCTTCCGGTAACGCTAAAACCTGGTCCATGGCCTTTTGCAAAAGATAAAAGGCTTGATCGGGGTGGCTCTTTTTCATGGTGCCAGCCGCTTCTTGAAAAGCCATGGCTCTCTCCAGGGGAAAGGCAGAGGGAAGAGCCTCAGCCCAATTTTTAGCCCGCACCGGGTCGACCTTGGCCCAAAGACGGATTTCTTCCAGGCTTTGGCGGATTTGAAGCACGGAGGAATCGACTTTTTCTAATATGGCCTGTGCTCTTTGGGGGTCTGACCCTTTCCAGGATGCAGCAACACTCTCCAAAACCTCGGCTTTAACCGGCAAAGAAAAGATTTCATCCGCGGCCTTTTCGGCCAATTGAAGGGCCGCCTGGCCTTTTTCCCGCTCTATCTGAGCCCATTTCTTCCCCAGTTCAACCAGGGTCAATGCTCTGATATACGGGTCAGAGATAGACCTGGTGACCTGGAGGGTCTCGCGGTATAAAGAAATGACTTTTTGCACATCGCGGGACATCCAGGAAGTAGTAATCTTAACCAATGCTTTTTGGCGGAAGGCCTCCCAAGGGATTCTGGCGGCGAATTCCATTGCTTCTCTTTTATTCTGCTGCGCGAACCGCTGAACCAGGAGTTCCAGAATTTCCGAACGATAAAACGGGTCTTCTGCCTGCTGAATTATTTTTTGAGCTTCCTCGGGACAAACCTCAAACATTTTTTTCGCGATCAAACTTTTAATTTTCAGCGCTTCGCCGGAGTCCGATATTTTGGAAGTTTCAACCCATGCCCGTTTCAGTAACTCGCAGGCTTTCGCCCCGGGAACGGCTGTGATCTCAGCGACTCGGGTGAAGGAGTAAGCCCGGGTTGCCGGGTAATCGGGGGAAATCTCCGCGGCCCAGCGCTCTGCTTGTTCCCAGTCCTGAGGTGCCCAATGAAAAATCATCTCCTGGAGAGCAAAGGCATGGAGCTGGGGGGTCAAACGTTGAAATTTTTCCAAGGCTTTTTCTGCCCAGGTATTCTTCTCGTGGGGGTTTTTTTGGCCGCCGGCGGCAGCGATGCGGACGAAAGCTTTTATTCGGGGGTACGAAGGAGAAATGGATTCCGCTGCCTTCCAGGCTTCTTCTAAGAGTTTGCCGTTTTGTTGCTGAATACGGGTGGCCAGAACCACATGGGTTAGAGATAGAGCTCTTAAAAAGGGGTCATTGATCAAACGGGATAGCTCTACCGCTCGATCGGCGTTTATTCCTACCCAGGCTTCAGCCAAGGGTTTGAGCTCCTGATCCCGGATCGTCCGATCTTTGATTTTTAAGGTTTCTTGAGAAGCCGATTCTAAAGCGCTCCGGCCTTGGTGGGGGATGGCCCGGGCCCACTCTTCGGCTACGGCGCGGAGGCCCCAGCTTCGCCCTTTTGCCGAGCGGAGCTCATCTCGTAGGTCCAGGACCGTATTAAAATCCACCCCCTGCTTTCGGGCTGTCTCTCGATCAGGCCACTCAGAAACGACTGCTTCCAGCATCGCGACCTGGTTGGCTTTTTCCCGGGCGTTTAGAGCCATCTGCCAGGATAACTGGAAAGCTTTTTCAGATGGGCCGGCCTCGATCTTTGACCATTCCCGGGCCAAATCCGCCAGGACAATGGCTTGGGAAAAAGTCTCTTCCATTCTGCGGGAAGATTGGGAGGCCACGGCCAGGGATTGTTCCAACCGTTCTTGATTCGGGTTTTTCTTTGCCGGTTCCTTTGCTCCGTAAGAACACGCGCCTGCTGAAAAACTTGCCCCGATGAGCATGAAAAGAAGGAGCATTTTCCCCCAGCGGTTCAGCCTGTGATAGGCAAGTGCCCCCAGGGCGAAGAGCCCGAGAAAAATCAAACTTCCCAGGCCGATCAACCAGCGGCGGGCAGATTCATCTCTGATCTGCAGGGTCCTTTCATAAACCTTTTGGAGGGCCGCTCTCTGGCTTGAAGTTTCTTGAGCAAACTGGGCAACCGAGACCTGTTCACGGTTCTGCAGTTCGGAGAAGGAATCGGCAATTTCTACAACTTTTTTCTTCAGAATATTCCTCTCCCGGTCCAGAGTGTTTATAATCTGATCCAGCTTGAGGATCCGGTTGGCGGTGAAAAAAATTTCCTCGGAAAGCAAACGCACACCGGGGCATGGATCCAGTTTGGCATGATAAACGCTTTTGGACCCGGCAATGCGGGAAGGAGAAAAAGGCTGAGAATATTTTTGGCTGTAATCTTGGGAATGACATTCCAGGCAATAAGCCGCTGGTTTGGCCGATGAAGGAGTGGCCATCATCCCGAAGAGCAATAAACTTGCCCCGACGAAAAGAATTTTGGGTCGTATTTTCATGCGCCCTTGCCTCGGCGGAAAGACATCAAGCTTTTCATCGCCTGCCAGAAGATCTGCCGCTTTAAATAATGGATGCCCCGGGTAGGGCTGATGTGCTTGGGGCATACATCCGTACAGTTGAATTCCATGTGGCAGCGGTATACTCCGTTTTCATCGGCAAGACGGGCGAGTCGGTTGCCAGGCCAATCCCGGGAATCGGCAATGAGGCAAAAAGCTCGGTTCAATCCCATCGGTCCGATGTACTCCGGAGCCCAGTTCATCATCGTACACGCCGAAACACAGGAGCCGCAGGCTATACACTCGGTGTTCATTCCGATGGTCTTTCTCTCCCGGGAAGTGGGTTTAATGATGGCTGGCTCCAGATTAGCAGTCCGGGGAATAAAGTAAGGCTCCATTTTTTTAAGGCGATTGATCAAAGATTTAAGGTCAACGGTTAGGTCTTTGATAACGGGTAGGTGACGCAAAGGCGTAAGGGAAATTGGCCCGGAACCCAGATTTTTAACCAGCGTCTTACAGGCCAATCCTTCCTTGCCGTTGATAACCAGGGCGCAAGAACCGCACATGGCCAGCCGGCAGGAATAACGAAAGGAAAGGGTCTTGTCTTGGGTTTGCTGGATTTTGAAGAGGGCATCCAACACCGTAACCTTTTCCGTCTCTCCCAGATCCAAGGAAAACTCTTGTTCGTAGGGTGCGGCGTCTTTCCGGGGATCGAATCGAAAAATTTTAAAAATATAAATCATAATTATTTTAAAAAGTTATTATATATTTAATAAAATATTACTTTATGCCACCCAAAGGTAAATAATTCCATACCCCCAAAAGCCCCAAGAAAGCTAAAAACAGGAAAACGATGAAAAGAACTTTCTGGGTCTTCACGTTGGCCCCTAAGTCAATCAACAAAACTCTTATTCCTAAGGAAGCATGAAAAGCAACGACCAGAAGCAGCAGAAATTGTAAAGGCCGGCGGTAGGGCAGGAAAAAATGAAGAATCAAAAAGAGCAAGATGAGAATCGCTGAAACTCTCTGCAATAACCAAGCCCACATACCCGGCAGCGTACTCCTCCAGACCTGGACTTCCCCCACTTCTCTCTTCAAAACCCATTCTTTGGCATTAGCCATATTTTTCTCTCCCAATCTTTCACCGCAGAGCACGCCGAGACCGCAGAGAAATATCTAAATGGAAAACAAAAATTTAAAACAGATTTGACTTGATCTTCTTTTGTCTTTTGAATTGAATCCATCTCGGCGTTCTCCGCGCTCTCCGTGGTGAAGATTTTTTTCATTCAAACCCGATGTCTTCCGGCTTCAGCCGGTTCAGAACCACTGGCCGCTCGTAAATTTTTGTTTCCCCTTGATCGCGCTTGACAAAAAAGTTTTTCAGGTATTCTTTATTATTTTTTCTGGGATAATCATTCCGGTAATGGGCCCCGCGGGACTCTTGGCGCTTCAGGGCAGATTGCCCAACAATTGCAGATACATCGAGAAGATTGCGCATGTTCAACCAATCATTCCAGGGAATGTTGTAGGCTTTTCCCCCGGCGACTCCCACCCGGTTCATTTCTTCCTGCAACTTCTGGATGATTTGCAGTCCTTCCAACAATCCCTTCTCTTCCCGGATAATTCCCAATTTTTCCCAATTGCTCAGGCGTAGCGTTTCCCTAAGGGGGTAGAGATCCACTCCTTCCCGCCCGAATGGGGCTTCCATTTGCTTGATCAATTCCTCCACCTGTCTCTCGTCAAAGGGGGCTAGCTCCCGGTCGATTACGTCGTGGGCCATCGAGTCCCCGGCAATCCCTCCGAAGACGGTTGAATCAGCGATACCGTTACCCCCTAAACGGTTGGCCCCATGAACACCCCCAGCATCTTCCCCGGCAACGTATAATCCATCCAGGTCGGTCAAGCACCGGGTATCAATCCGGGCGCCTCCCATAAAAAAATGGG
Organism: Deltaproteobacteria bacterium; assembly: GCA_029857975.1. Next base: position 7,141 of record JAOUFX010000120.1, read on the forward strand.
CGGTTGGTGAAACCTCTACCCGCTCATGAGGCAGGTCAAATCCGTAATCCCGGCAGCGTTCGACCATTCCGGGGAAATTTTTTTTAACGAAATCTGGACCCATTACCGAGGAATCGATAAAAACGCCCCCATTCGGGGTCCCCTTCCCGGCCGTGATCTCCATAAAACTGGACCGGGAGACCACATCCCGGGTGGCTCGCTCCTTGACTTCGGGGGCATAGCGCTCCATGAAACGTTCACCCAGGGCATTGAAAAGTTGGGCCCCGGCTCCCCTCAGGCCTTCCTCCAAAAGAGTCCCGGAAGTATTGGAGCCTTTGACAAGCAGGCCCGTGGGATGGAACTGGACCATCTCCATGTCCACCATCTCGGCCCCCGCTCGGTAACAGAGCGCAATTCCATCCGCTGATTTGTCCAGGGAAGGCGCGAAAAGCTTATACATGGTAGGCCCGCCGCCAGTGGCCACAAGCGTTACCCGGGCGTGAGCAACAAGAAATTCCCCCCGG
>JAOUFX010000121.1 GCA_029857975.1 Deltaproteobacteria bacterium
CCAGAAGGGTAAGGGTACCGCGGATGTTCACATCGGCGTATAAAAACGGGTTCTGGATGGAAGGACGAACCCCGGCCCGGGCTGCCAGGTGCGCTACGATTTCGATATTTTCTGCTTGAAAAATTTTTTCCAGGATTCCTTCATCCCGCAGGTCGCCTTCCACCAACCGAAACTTTGGGTTTGGAAGGGCGCGGGTCAGGTTGCGCCGTTTCAAAGCAGGGTCGTAAAAATTATCGAAATTATCCAAACCGATGACCCCGTGTCCTTCGGCCAGGAGGCGCTCCACCAGATGAGAACCGATAAAACCCGCACCGCCAGTAACTAAACAATTCATAATCTTCCGCCTCTACCTTCACCCACGACTCTCCTCCCCCAAGGGGGACTGAGCCTGGCTCTGGATGTCCAAAGGACTCCCGTTGGTGAATAATTTTTCAACTTACCGGATCACTTTCTGGTCTTAAGAATACTCTTGGAAAAAGAAACATATTTGCTGCCCATAAAATTAAAAAAGGCCCCCGCTAAAATTCCTAAAACGCTGGAAAAAATATACCAGGGCCTCTTCCCCATCTGAGCATATTCAATTAATACGTGCATAATACCGACACGGACGCCGAACCCTATCAAGCTGAGCATGACGAAAGAAAGGTATCCATAATAAATCCTTTCCTTTGGACCGAGTTGAAATATCCGGATCCGATTAAGATTATAATTCCAACTAACGGCAATAAGAAAAGCGAAAAGGGCTGCAAAACGTGGATCAAAAGATAATAATTCCACGAGACTCACGAGAACACTCGTATCGACCAATAGACCCGAAAGCCCGACAAGGAAAAATTTTATAAACTGAATAATATGCGGGTATTTGTAACCATAAAGTCTCCATAGATGCAACAGATATTCTTTCTTTACCTTTGCATCTAATTTACTCGTACCGAACTGTCTGTCGCTAAAAACAATGGGTATTTCTTGCAATCGAGAATTAGTTTTTACAACAACTTCAAGAACGATCTTCCAACCTATTGGATCAAGTTTTATACCCTCGAGTATGTCTCTTCTTACGGCCATAAAACCACCAGTAGGATCGGAAAGTTTTGCTAGCCCTCTTGCAAGAAACCCTGAAGCTCTACTTATAATTTTTCTCCTTAAAGACCAATTTTTACAACCTCCCCCGGCTATATACCTACTCCCTACGGTTATATCGCATTGCCCGTGAATAATCGGATTTATCATTTCCGGAATTTTCTCAACGGGGTGACTCAAGTCAGCATCCATTACTAAACATATATTGCCCTTGGCTAATTCAAAACCCTTTATTACCGCTGTTGCAAGTCCTCTTTCATTTTTGCGTACATGCACTTTAACAGGGTATTCATTCGCTAACGATTGGGCCACATAGGCGGTGCCATCAATAGAATCGTCATCTATTACCAATATTTCACCCGTGATGCCTTCATCTTTAAAAATTTGAGAAATTTTCGGGATAATTTTTTTTACATTCTCATTTTCATTATACGTGGGTAAAATAATAGATAATTCCATATCAAAGTCTTTTGATAAAAATTTTTAAATCGTTATTTCTTTTAATGGAAAATGGCCTATATTTTTAAATTAAGCTGCTGACTCACCGCATCAGTAATCGGATGAGTATAAGCCGCAAGAGCCTACTGCTCATGGCGCATTTTTCAATCTACATTCCACCATGGGTAAGTTCCCCGATCACTTCAATATGATAAGTCTGCGGAAACATGTCCAAAGGCTGAATTCGCTTAACATTATAACCCAGGTCGATCAGTCGGGTCAGGTCTCGGGCCAGGGTCGGTTGTTCACAAGAGACATACAAGATCTTTGGGGGACGGAGAGATGCCAATAAATCGAGAGTACCGCGGGCCCCGGACCGTGGCGGATCCAAAACAACCACATCCACCGAATCGATTTCTTTTAAAACCAGCTTGATTCCTTCTTCTGCGCTGGCCGCGATAAATTGGCAATTGGGAAGGTTGTTCTGCCGCGCATTCTCTGCGGCATGTTCAATGGCTTGCGGGTCCTGATCTATGCCCCAGACCTTCCTGGCCCGCTGGGCCAGAGGAAGGGTCAAGTTACCCGACCCGCAAAAAAGGTCGAGTACCCTTTCCTGACCCGTGAGACCCGCCCATTCCACGACCTTCCGCATCAGGTTCCAGTTTTGGTAAGGATTAACTTGAAAGAAAGATTCCCCACGGGTCTGGATATGGAGCCTCTTCTTCCCCAAAAATTCCGGCCAATCATAGAAGAGAGTCCATTCGCCCCAGGAGATTTTTTGCTTCCCCTTGACGATCACGCCTTTTACTCCTGAAATCCTTTGGCCGATCTCTTCCAGCATCTTGGGATGGTATGATGCCTCGATGCGCAGGCTGACTACGCCCTTGCCTTCATCCGGGCTTACTTGAATTTCTACCCCCTTGATGGGAACCTTGCTTCTTTCGCCCAGCCAGTTACGCAGTCCTTCGAGAATCCCGTTGACCAAAGGATGCAGGAGAGGACATTCCTGAACTTCCACTACCTGGTGGGTCCTCCAAGCATAGAAACCAAGGACTGCTCTTCCTGCGCTCATCCCTACTTTCAGCTGCGCTCGAATGCGGTACCTTCGATCATGAGGGGAGGGGATAACTGAAAGTACTTCAAAAGTCCCTTTCCGGATCAGACGGTGTAGCGTATCTTTCAATATTTCTTCTTTCAGTTTCAATTGTTCGGGGTAAGGAAGGTGTTGGTATTGGCAGCCACCGCATTTTCCAAAGAGGTCGCAGAAAGGCTTTACGCGCCAAGGAGAATTTTGCTCAATATTCTTCAGGACTGCTTCCATATAATCTTTTCTCTCCCGCACCACTTCTACCCGCACCCTTTCCCCCGGGGCCGTGAAAGGGACGAAGACCACTTTCCCGTTAACCCGCCCCATCCCTCGGCCGCCGTAAACCATCTTTTCAATTTCCACAGTAAGAGAACGGCTCATTTTTTATATCTATTGGCCACAGAGGTCACCGAGACCACAGAGGATTAAATGAAATATAACAAATTCTGAATTGCCCATAAGGAAACTGAAGTATCAAAAATTGCAAACCGGTAAATATTTTATTTCCATTCTGTATTTTGATTGTTGAATTTTATTTTATCTCTGTGCCCTCTGTGTTCTCTGTGGAAATAAATTTAGGGTCTTTTGCCTTGCAGGCCCTTAAAGCCTTTGCATTTCCAGATTGGGTGAGTCCGGATCGGAGAAGAATTGCGCCGGACAATGAGAGGTTCTAATTTTTCACAGGAATCAAAAAGTGATTCCAGACCTTGGGGTAGCTCGTTTCCCCCCTCGGTAAAAAAGATCGCCTGGCTGCCGACGGGTGGTGCATTGACCCTGGAAAGACTGTTGATTCGCTGGGGATTGTCCCATAGGTAGACGCGATATTTCCCCTGGGTATAGAACATTCCCTCCCCCATTAATTGGTAGCGCGGGGCCAGGAGAAAAATATCACTTTCTTGTCCCATCGATCGGGCGACTTCTTTGATCCTTTCACCAAGAACGCGCCACCCATAAAGCTGGCTCGTAGGGTCCTTCTTGGCTTTGATCGGTACAACGGGATAAATGGGTTGAAGGTGGGCTATAAATGTGATCAACAAAGCGGTCAAACCAGCTGCCCAGGCAAAACCCTTTTGAGGTTTTTTCCATTTCGACCACTCCTCGCTACCAATCCCGGCCAGAGCGACGACAGCGGAAAAGTACGCCAGGGCCGGCCAGTTGGCCTCCACTTTTGATCTTACGCTCGTGATGGCAAAGAACAGCAGAATCGGGGCCGATGTCCAGAAGAGTAAAAGCAGGTTCTTTTTCTGCTGCCGAAACCCTTCGATTCCGCTTTTCGCCATGGCCCAGATCACCGCCAGGAACATCAACGGCGACACCAAGCCGGCTTGCCCACCCCAATATTCCCCAAAATATTTTAGCCCGGCCGCTTTTTTAACTTCCAGCCCGTGGGAGATCTGGAAACGAAAGGAAACCCAATCATGCTGGGCATTCCAAAAAAGAACCGGAGAGAATACCAACAGTCCGAGCAGCAGGGCCAGGTAAGGCTCTTTGCGCCAGAGCCACGCCCTTCCTTCCTGGGAGGAAAACAAAAAACCCAAGATACACGGCGCCAGGAGAACCATGGTGTATTTGGAGAACAGACCGAGCCCGAAGGAAAGGCCTGTCAGATACCACCAAGAGCGCCGGCCGGAATCAACGGCCTTATAAACGCCAAATATGGCCAGGGCCCAGAATAAACCCTGAGGACCATCCGGCGTAACAATCACGGCGCCGGTAGATGCGAGCAAGATGAGGTTCATCAATAGGGCCGAGTAGAAACCTGCCCGCTCGCTGAACATCTTCGTTCCTATGCGGTACAAAAGGACGGTCAGCAGAGCTCCGATAAACACCCATCCCAGGCGGACGCCAAACTCCCCCTGCCCCGCGATGGTCGTGAACAAGTGGATCAGAAAGCCCACCATCGGCGGGTGATCATAGTAACCCCACTGTAGATTCCGTGACCAGGTATAATAATAGGCCTCATCCGGCGCCAACTCCACCCATTGAATATAAAACAGGCGGAAAATCGTTGTGGCGGCTAATAGGATCAGAACGGCCTTATGATAATTTTTTTCTAATGCCCTCGAACGACTTTTGGACATCATTGTGGTTTAAGTCCCACCCCAATTCTCTTTTGTTTTTTTTATTCGAGCCAAAATGGATTATTTTTTTTCCTTCTCTTGCCCTGTTTCAGAGGCATGTAACCTTTGGAAGCTACATCTTTTTTATATGCCATTTAACTCGCGGCGGCAACCTCAATTTTCACATTCTGCCTTTGTTGTTTTGGATCAACTTTCTCTATCCTGATAAATAAATCTCGTGTTTTCGGTTTTACCTTTCGCTGGTCCGAATTCGGGTTGTCAATGAAGACACCTTTTTAAATACCTGAAGAACGGAGGGTAAGGCATCGGTGCTTTTTGACTATCCCAGGCGGCTATTTTCCCGGTGTACATTTCCGTAGATCGCTCCTGGATCGCTAACAGTTGGAACCGGTTCTTGGTCCCTAAACCCTTCAGCCGGATTCTCATTCGGTGGGGAGATCCAATCTTTGTTCTGGAAAATATTGATGCAGAAACATTCGAGGCCATCCGGCTGGATATTGAGAGTGAGATGATTTAAGGCTATGCGCAGGATGATCTAAACTGGGGATGGGCAAGGCCCCTATGAGGGCTTGCCACGGTCGCTTACCATGGTGTCTTGTAGTGCTCCGATCGCCATGAGGGCGCGTCTTACTTCCTCCAAGCCTTCAGGCGGCAAAGGCGCCTGCGGCAGTAGCGGAGCGCCGACGGCGTAACCCTGTAGCTCGAGCCCGCCTTTGATGCAGGCCGCGAGGTTGTATTTGGCGAAGGCTTGATTCAATGCCCAGAGCGGACGCTGACGTTCCATCGCAGCGGCCCAGTCCCCGCGTCTACATATCTCGTACAGCTCCACACTCTGTCGCGGTGCGATACAGGCCGGTCCTGCCATCCATCCGACGCCGCCAATCAGCATGACGCAAGCCGGGATGTGCGAGGAGGCAGCGAAGACTTTCATGCGCCCTTCGACCTTGTTGAGGATGGAAAGAAGCCGCCCGGTGTTGAACGACGCATCCTTGATGTATTGAACATTCCCAACGCGGCTCAATCTTTCGATCACGGGCAAGCTGAGGTCCGCGCGCTGAAAATTCGGGTTTGTGTACAGCACTACCGGTATGGAAACAGCCTCTGCGATCGCTTTGAAGTAGGCGAACACACCTTCATCCGTAACCGGAAAATATGCTTCCAGGATAGCAAGAATGCCGTTGCAGCCGAGGCGCTGAAATTCGCGTGCTTGCATTACTGCATCGACAACCGTTGTCGATGCTACACCCGCCACTACCGGGACGCGGCCCTTTGCCGTGTGGACTACAATCTCTACGATGCGGCGGCGCTGCGGCCACGAAAGATAGGCAAACTCGCCAGTCGAACCCAACGGCGTCAGTCCATGGACTCCGGCCTTAATAAGGTCGTCGCAGAGTTGTTGTAGAACATCTGCTTTCACCTCGCCGGAATGGTCAATCGGCGAGACAAGGTAAGGGAAAACACCATGAAAACCTGCATCGGGCATTGCGACCTCCTCTAAACGAGATGGCCTCTAAAAACAGCCTTCTTTCCGGTAAATAAACATTAGCTCTTGAATCCATATCCCCCTTTTCCGTAAGACACTCCTTTTAAAATTTTCATATCAAAGGCATTTTATCTGGATAATTTACCCTTATCAAGTAATTTATCAAGCGGGTTTTTATATAACTTCAACATCCCTAAATAGCCTTCTACTTGTCAATAAATATTTGTGGCTCATCTCCAAATTAGTTGATCGAAATTTTAGTCAAAGCATCTCAAGGGACCGGAAGGAAAGGCAGCTTACGCCGCAAGCATCGGCGGGATATCCGCTTTCCATAGACTCCCTGCTGGCCTTCCGCAAAGGGCGGCGGAGGCGCGAGAAGAAAGCTTCGAAGAAATGGCAGAATTCCCCGCCGCAGATAGGGAGGATATGTGCCTTATGATTGCAAGCAAGATGACTTTTCTTCCGGGCCCCTGAAATCACAGGGCATTTTAAATAGGCCCAATCTTTAACCCTCAACTAATTTGGAGATGACCCATATCTGTTTTTGAATCAACCCCTCTTTTTCTACGTTACTTTGTGTGGGATAACGATGGTCTTCAGACTCGCCGAGGAACGTGGTGTAGGCTGGAAGGATATATATTTGACAAAAGCAATTATTTATTAGAGAATGGCAAACAATGGCAACTAAGACGAAAGAGGTTATTATGACCAATAAAATTTTACAGGAACATATTAGTGCCGTCAGGCGTTTCAATCGCTTTTTTACAAGAAAAATCGGGGTGTTGGGAGAAGGCTTACTACATAGCCCTTACTCACTCACTGAAGCCCGCATCATCTTCGAACTTGCTAACCGAAGTAACTTAACTGCCTCCGATCTGTGTAATGAGTTAGGTCTGGATGCCGGCTATTTAAGTCGTATCTTGAACAAGCTTGAGCAGCAAAATCTCATTGAAAAAACTCGCTCGGACGATGATGGACGACAACGTCTGATCGGCCTGACAACCGAAGGACAAAACGCCTTCTCATTACTCGATAATCGTTCGAGCGGCGAAATTTCAGAGATGCTGAACGAGTTGAATGAAAGTGACCGGGTACGTCTTATAGAAGCGATGCACAGCATTGAGGGCATTCTTGACCACAGCTTTAAATACCCAGAACCATTTTACTTACGCCACCATGAAGCAGGTGATATGGGCTGGGTTATCCACCAGCATGGACTCCTTTACAGTCAGGAATATGGTTGGGATGAGAGTTTTGAGGCTCTAGTTGCCCAAATCTGCGCAGACTTCATCAACAATTACAATCCCCAAAAAGAGCGATGCTGGATTGCGGAAATGCAAGGCGAGCGGGTCGGCTCAATCTTTTGTGTAAAGGCAAGCGAAGACGTTGCGAAATTAAGATTGCTGTCAGTTGTGCCTAAAGCAAGAAGGTTGGGTCTGGGG
>JAOUFX010000122.1 GCA_029857975.1 Deltaproteobacteria bacterium
AGATACCAGTCTGTATACGGGGAAAAGTTCACCGAGGAGATGGCCAAAAAGTTGGGGCTCAAGGAACGCGCCGTGAAAGAATTGATCAATAAAATTCTTCTATTGCAAGAAGCGCAGCGGCTGCGATTAAGGGTGGCTCCCGAAGAGATTCAGGCCTCTATTCAAAATCATCCGGCCTTCCAAAAGCAAGGGTTCTTTGATAAAGACACCTACCTTCGCGCTCTCCAGCGTATCCGCATGACCGCCAAGGAATTTGAGGCCAATCAAAGTCAAATGCTCTTGATTTCTAAGGTTCAAAGCCTGATCGTTTCCTCAGTCAAAGTCTCAGACCGAGAAGTTTTGGAGGCCTACCGGGATAATTTCGAGAAGCTGAATCTGGATGCACTTTTTATCAACCCTGGAGACTTCCGGCATATAGCCATACCTACTGACGAGGTGAAGGCTTACTTTTCCAAACATCGCGATGAATTCAAAACCCCGGCTAAAGTAAATATCCGATACCTTTTGTTCGAACCCAAGGATTATACCCAACCAGTGCAGATCACCGCCCGGGAGATAGAAACCTATTACCAAAACAACCAGGAAAAATTCGGCCAACCCAAACGCATAAAGGTACGCCACATCCTGGTCAAGTCGGACTCTAAAGATTCTGAAGCGCTGGCCCAGGCGCGAAAAAAGGCCGAATCCATCCGCGAGGATGCCCTGAAGGGCAAAGATTTCGCTCAACTTGCCAAACAGTATTCCGAAGATCCTGGAACCAAAGACAGTGGCGGAGACCTGGGATATATTACGCGGGGCCAGGTGGTCCCTGAGTTTGAAGAAGCGGCCTTTTCCCTGCAGGTCGGGGGTATCAGTAATATCATTCAGACCCCCTATGGACTGCACATTGTCAAAGTAGATGAGATCCAGGAAGCCAAGATTGAGCCCTTGGACAAGGCCAAAGGACAGATCATCGATTTTCTGCGGAACCGTAAAGCGCGGGAGCTGGCTTATGATGAAGCCGATCAGGCTTACGCGGCGGCTTTCAAAGAAAAGCATCTGGATGGTTTTGCCAAGGGGAAAAAATTGACGGTAAAAGAAACGGGCCTTTTTTCTTCCGGCGACAAAATCGACCTGAATCCCAAAATGAAAGATTCGGCCCTCGCGCTGAGCAAGGGAGATATCAGCCCCGTCCTGCGTATGGGCGAGGCCTTTGTCGTTTTTCAAGTTGTAGAAAAACAAGAACCGCGTGTGCCGGAACTACCAGAAGTGGAAAGACGTGTTACCGAGGCTTTGCGGGGGGAAAAACAGAAAGCCCAAGCCTTGGCCAAGGCCAAGGAGGTATTGGAAAAATTGAAAAAGGGGGAGAACCTAAAATCCGTGGCTGCGCAGGAGAAGTTAAAATTGGAAGCAACGGGCTTCTTCGAGAGGGGCGCAGATCCCCCCAAGATGGCTGCCTCGGAGGAGTTACGGAAAACGATTGCTACCCTCAGCCTGAAAAATCCCTATGCGGCGAATCCCCTTTTCCTCGACGGCCAGTATGTTATTTTCCATCTGAAAGAGATGAAAGAAATCGACCCGGCTCAGTTTAATTCTCAAAAAGAGAATTTCCGCCGGGCCCTCATCCAGCAGAAGCAGGAAATGATCTTAATCACCTGGCTGGAAGGACTTATGGAGCAAGCCAAGGCCAAGGGCGAGTTCAAGATGTTGCAGGAAGTGAATGAAGCCATATAAAAGCAGGGTTTAAGGGTCCAAGGGATCCAGGGTACAAGTGAAAAAATAAAAAGATGGAACCCTTGACCCCTCGAATCCTTGAACCCTTTCTTTATTTTAATCCTAAAATTTCCCGGGCAATGACCAGGCGCTGAATTTCGGAAGTTCCTTCATAGATGGTCGTTACCCGGCAATCACGGGAATAACGTTCCAAAGGGTAATCTTTCATATAGCCATATCCCCCGAGCATCTGCAGGGCTTTGTAACAGACGCGATTGGCTATTTCTGAGGCGAAAAGCTTGCCCATAGAGGCTTCCCGGGTGAAGCGCTCCCCTTTCTCCTTCAAAAAGGCCGCCCGAAGAACCAACAACCGGGCTGCCTCCAGCTCGGTAAAACTATCGGCAATCATCCATTGGATGGCCTGAAAAGAAGAGATGGGTTGCCCGAACTGGATGCGGTTTTGGGCATACTCCGTCGCATATTCAATGGCAGCCAGCCCGATGCCCACGGCCATAGATCCGATGCCGATCCGCCCTCCATCTAAAGCCATCATGGCAATCTTGAATCCATCGCCTTCTTGACTCAAAAGGTTGTTCCGGGGCAGGCAACAGTCTTCCATGAGGACCTCATTGACCGGAGATCCGCGCTGACCCATTTTTTCCTCATGACGGCCGACGATAAACCCAGGATGTCCTTGGCCCACTACGAAAGCACTGATGCCTTTGGCCCCCGCATCTTTATCGGTCTTGGCCCATAGCACGAAAACTCCGGCGTATTCGGCGCTGGTGATGAATGTCTTGGAACCGTTCAGAACATAATGGTCCCCCTCGCGCTTGGCGATGGATTTCATGGATGCCGGGTCTGATCCGGCCGTGGATTCCGTCAGGGCGAAGGCCCCGCAGGAATATTCCCCGCCACAAATTTTGGGAATATGAGCAGAACAAATTTCTTCACTCCCGAAGGTATGAAGTACCTCCGCCACCATATTGGTCACAGACATGGTCACGGCAGTGGAAGCACAGGCTTTTGCTATTTCCGTCATGGCCAGGCTATAACTCACCACCCCGGCCTGAGATCCTCCATATTCTGCCGGAATATTCATGCCCATCATCCCCAAATCCGCCATGGCTTTGAGGACAGGCAGTGGATATTTTGCGGTGGTGTCGATTTCTGGCGCCCGGGGCTTGAGCTCTTTGGCGGCAAAATCCCCGGCCATCTGCTGGATCATCTTCTGCTCCGGTGTTAAATGGAAGTCCATGGAACCCCCTCATGAAAGCTCTCAGCACTCAGCGATCAACCTGCAGCATACGGCTGTCAGCTTTCAGCTATTGACTTTTTTTTCTGAGTTCTGCCTTCTGGCTTTTTTCTCCTTACTTGTCTTTTTTACTGGAGGGTAATATACTTGACGATCTTGTAAAAAGTAATCATAATTCATTAAAAACTTTATCTCAAGGACTACCTTTAATGATTGTTGCGGGGATGGACATCGGTTCGATCACGGCGGAAACCGTGATTCTGCAAGGCAACCAAATGCTCAGTTCATCCATTATACCTACCGGCGCCAACAGCCGGGTGGCCGCAGAACGTTCGCTGGATGCGGCTTTAAAGCAGGCCAGCCTCCGGCAAGAAGACCTCGCGGCTATCGTTACCACCGGGTACGGAAGAGCCTCTTTTCCCTCGGCGACGAAGATGATCACCGAAATCACCTGCCATGCCCGGGGAGCATTCTTTATTCAACCGGAGACGCGCACGGTGATAGACATCGGTGGCCAGGACAGTAAGGTTATTCGCCTGGACGACCAAGGGCGCAACGTGGACTTTCAGATGAACGACAAATGCGCGGCTGGAACAGGGCGATTTTTGGAAGTCATGGCCCGTGCCCTGGAAGTCCAACTGGAAGATTTGGGAAGATTTTCGCGCCGTGCCCCGAGCACCATCAAGATCTCCAGCATGTGCACCGTCTTTGCCGAGTCAGAAGTGGTCTCTCTGATCGCGGACAATCAACCCAAAGAAGTGATCATCCATGGCCTGCACGATGCCATCGCGGACCGTATTCTGGGCATGGTCCGCCGGGTCGGAGTGGAGGAAAAGATTACTCTCACGGGGGGTGTGGCCAAAAACGAAGGGGTGGTCCTGGCTTTGGAAGAAAGGCTGGGGGTAAAGGTTTTCGTACCCCCTGAACCTCAGATCATCGGTGCTCTGGGCGCCGCCTTGCTGGCCAGAGGACTCCCCATCCGACCGTTAAGCGAACCGCAGCGGCTCACGGTTTTTTAAAAAAATGACCTGGACGAAAAGATTAAAATTATTTATTATCGAAAACGCCGCAACGTTCTTGAGTTTTTTCTGGTCTGAGCCACCTTCAAGAGTGTTTAATGGATACGATTCCATTCAGAAAGGAGAAAAGGTAATGAAAAAAGCCATGGGGGCATTATCCTTCCTGGGGATGACCTTTTTAATGATGGGGCTGGCCCTGTCGCAGGTTGTCTATACCGGTTTGATCGTTGATGCCAGGGATTTATCCTTCACCCCCTCGGCGTCGCCGAAAATTCTGGACGAGGACGGGCGGGAAATATTCGGTTCTGCGTATCTGGATAAAAAATGGGTAGAGAAACAGGGTGTCGTCGGTTATGCCAAAGATTTAGCCGAGGCCAAGGCGAATTCCCGGGTTGGCAAAAATCCTTATGTAGTCAAAGCGATCAAAGTCACGGGGCCCAACAGTAAAGATTTAATCATCTCCAATGCCGATGCCCGCAAGATTCGTGAATTGGCCAAGCACCTCAATTTTTTGGATCACGCCAAGGTGGTGCTCGTTGTCCCTTGATCTTTTCCTCATTCGTTTCCGGTTGGTTACCGGATCTGGGGCGGTTCCACTAATCAACAGATACTCTAAGCACATGACATAATAGCCCCATGCGCAGGAATTGTCCGTATTTTATCAGGTCAAAGTATACAGCCCGGGGATCTTTGTCTATGGTCACAGGGCGATTACGCTTCGCTTGCGATCCTTTTTCATATTCCTGCCCGCTCATCAAAACGCTAAGCGTTGAACGCAAAATGCTCGATAAAAAATTTTTATAACAATTTGTCGAGAAGGGCAATCAACTCGGCATCCCCTCCTGCGGGCGGCACCCAATCCACCTGGATTACTTCTACCCCCTGGATCTCCAGGCTCGCGGCAAAATCTTCCACTCCCATGTTGATCGCCACCGGTCCTTTACCCAAAAGTTCATTCAGTTTATCGGTCATGGGGCGCCTCCGGAAGCGATCTCAGAAGGACCGTGCAAAAGTGGGCCGCCTGGGCGCTGCTGGGGAAAACAACGGCTCCAGCTTCTTGGAGCTTCCGGACTTGTCCGGCAAAGTTCTGAGGGTCTTCCTCGGTTCCGCATACCGAGGCCACGACGCTGAGGAACCCTCTTCTCTCCTTGGCCTTGGCTTTGGCCTCAGTGATTGACGCGACCAGTTCGCCCGCGGGATCGGAGGAGGAATTAAAGCCCAGGATGAAATCCAAGAGGAGAATGGCCACCTGCGGGTCCTGGCCCTCAGCGAGAAGACGTTCTCTGCGCAGGCGCGCATCGATCATGGGGTGAGGTCGCCCAGCCGTGAATTCATCTGCCCCCATGTCCACCAAGGTGTGGTCCTTACTTTGGAGGGGATCAGGTAACTTGAAGGTTCCTTGTAAAGGGGCATTGGAGTATACGACCAAGCCTGCTTCTTGCAGGACTTGTTGGGCTTGATAGCAAAAAGTGCCGCCGGCAAAAATTCCACGGAGATATTTTTGCCCGGGTTTCATTACGGCTCGTTCTTTGGAGATGAGCGCTTGGAACTGGGAATCGTCGGTTCTAAAGCGGGACGGCGGATTGCCGGTGGCGATTTGAACGGCCAGGGCGGCAGCTTCGTCCAGAGTGTGAGCCGTTTGGTAACGGATATTGGCGTGCGGAGGTTCCTTTTTTAAGCCCAGGAAACAAACGACGACTGGCTTGTGGCATTGTAGGATTCTTGGGACGAGGTAGGCCAGAGCCGTCGGGTCCGGCGGCTTGGATATAATGGCGATGGCTTTGGTTGGCATGTCAACGTCGAGAGCATCCAGGGCTGACAGCATAGAAATGCCACCGATCTCATCGGAGAGATCCCGGCTGCCGGTTCCAATCGCATGGGAGATGCCTGAACCAGCCCGGTGAACAAGAGTGGTGAACTCCTGGATCCCCGTACCGGAAGTGCCGATGACACCGATGGGTCCGCGCCGAACGACATTGGCGAAGCCGACGCCCACCCCTCCGATAATCGCCGTACCACAATCAGGGCCCATGACGATGAGGCCGTGCTTACGGGCAAATTCTTTAAGGGAGCGTTCGTTTTCTACCGGAACGTTGTCGCTGAACAGGAAGACATTCAAGCCGCACTCCAGGGCTTTCTGAGCTTCTCGGGCGGCATACGCACCCGGAACCGAAATAACCGCGAGGTTGGAATGAGGTTGGCGAACCATGGCCTCATCAAGGGTGCGGATGTTAAATTTTCCCGCACGGCCGGCGTCCGGGCTTAGCCACTGATCAATTGTCGCCAGCACGTTGGTAAGGGCTTGTTCGCTTTCCGCCTTGACTGCCAGGATAAGATCGTTTGGCGTAGCATTGGAAATCTCTGCCCCGCTCACCCCGATTTCGACAAGTAGGCCCTTATTTTTCTCCGTTCCCATGAGAATCGCCGCTTGGAGAATGCCCTCTCGATCGGAGAGGCGTTTGGCCACCCGCATGAGGAAGACGGAATCATGGTATTCATTCTTCCGGATAACCCACCCTGTAACCATTCAATCTTCTTTAGACCTCGCGCAGCAAGGCAATACTCGCATCGCGTCTCACAAGTTCTTTTAATAATTCATGTCTTATCGCAGGGGTCGAGTGAAAAGACGGTGCTTACCCCAATTCGCCAGCCGCAATTTGTTTGTCTCTTTTTCGTTGCATATTCCACATTCCGCAATCCGCATTTTCATGCTCGGCTTAATCCGTATTTGCGCCCAAAAGCGACCAGGGCCTTTTTAAAACATTCCATCGGGGCGCGAAGAAGCCCGGCGCCGATAATGGGGTAACCCGGGTTCTTGTGCGCAATAGCCGTATCAATGATGGGGGTTATTCCGGTCTGAACCACTTTCCGAATATCGATGCCCACCGGCGAACCCTGAAAACCCATAATCGGCATGCGATAATTCGGGCTGGTGCTTACAGTGATCTGGCGCATTTCCCGGCTGTAAGCCATAGCCTCTTCCGGCGAACCTCCTACGAAGCTCAGGATCCCGGTGGCCCCGGCCAAAACGAATCCGCCCCAGCCAACCGTTTCCGTAATCGCCGAATCTCCCATATCGAAACCCGCATCCTGATGGGAATAACCGGGAAGATACAACCCATTGACCTGGGGGGAGGGAGCGGTGAACCATTCTTCTCCCAGGCCGCTGACCCGGATGCCAAACTCGGTGCCATTGCGGGCCATGGTCACAACCAGCGTACTGAATTCGATACCCGCTGCCGGATCGGCCGAAGCTTTTCCGGCCGCCATGGAGAGGCCGAGGAAAAGAAGTTCATGGTTCGTAATGTACTTGAGCGTGCTCAAAAGGGCATCTTTGGCGACGCCGGCCTCAATCATCGGACATGATAGGGCATTGGCAAAAAGACTGGAGGCGGCGACGGGACGATTGTGTAATTCGTCGCCCATCTGCAGAGCTTTGGCGATAATGGGTTTCAAAGGGAGGCCGCCCATTTGCAGGATGCCTTTACGGAGCGACGGTGCCCAGACATCCCGCCAGGAGCGCAGGCCATCC
>JAOUFX010000123.1 GCA_029857975.1 Deltaproteobacteria bacterium
ATTGATATTCTCCAAAATGCTTCTGGAAGACCTGCCTTCCCATGATCCACGGGTGGAAGACTTGGAGCGCATTTGTGAGGAAGCCACTCGCTGCAAAGAGATTGTGAAGGGCCTTTTGGAGTTTGCCCGACAAACGTCTTATAAAATGGAACCCACGGACCTCAACCGGGCCCTGGTTCAAGGGATTTCCCTTTTAGAAAACCAGGCCCTCTTCCACAATATCCGCATCGTCAAGGAGTTGGACCCGCATCTCCCGCTGATCCTGGCCAACACCGGCCAGTTAAACCAGGTATTCATGAACATCATCCTGAACGCCGCCGAGGCCATGGAAGGCCAGGGGACACTTACCGTTCGTACGCAACTGGGACCGGAGAAAGATACCGTGATCGTTGAATTTATCGACACCGGCTGCGGCATCAAAGAGGAACATCTAACCCGCATCTTTGACCCCTTTTTCACAACCAAAGAAGTTGGCAAAGGTACGGGCTTGGGCTTGTCCATGTCTTATGGCATCGTGGAGAAACACCGTGGCCGGATCTGGGTCAAGAGCAGGGAAAGGGCAGGGACCACATTTACCATCGAGCTTCCTGTGCGGGCGGAAACGGAGGATATTCCGGCTTAAAGGCAAAGTATTGGATTTATTTCCTCCCTTGCCGGCTTCCGGCGTTCCCAGCCTAAGGGGGGCTGAGAAAGAACCTTGGCCATGAACGAGGAACGAAGGCCTGCGAAAATATTGGTCGTGGACGACGAGAAGGTAATCCGGGACAGCTTCCGCCGCGTCCTTCTCAAGGACGGGTATGCCGTAGAGGCAGTGGAGAGCGGGCGGCTGGCCTTGGAAAGGGTAGCCGAAGAATCTTTTGACATCGCGCTGATCGATTTAAAAATGCCGGGATTGGATGGCATGGAAACGCTGAGGGAATTAAAGGAAAAAGACCCGGAGGTGATCGGCGTCATGATTACCGGTTACCCTACCATTGAAAGTGCGGTAAAGGCGGTGAAGCTCGGAGCTTACGATTACCTCACCAAACCCTGCAGCCCCGAGGAGCTCCGTATCGTGGTGGCCCGCGCGGCTGAGCGCCGGAAACTTTATTTCGAAAAGGAACAACTGCGGCGGCGACTGGATGCCCGAGAGTTATCTGAACCCATTGTTGGAGAGAGCAAAGCGATGCGGCGCATCATGGAAATCATCCGCAAAGTCGCGCCAGCGGAAAGCACGGTGTTGCTCACCGGAGAGAGCGGCACCGGAAAGGAACTGGCGGCGCAGGCCATTCACCAGCTCAGTCCGCGGAAAGAAAAAGAGTTTGTGGCCGTAGACTGCAACACCCTGGTGGAGAGCCTTCTGGAGAGCGAGCTCTTCGGACACGTGAAAGGATCCTTTACCGGCGCGGTTAACACCAAGCATGGTTTACTGGAGCTGGCCAGCGGAGGGACGTTTTTTTTTGACGAGGTGGGTAACCTAACTTTAAACACTCAATCCAAACTTTTACGGACCATCCAGGAACGAGAAATTAAACCTGTCGGTGGAACCCAGCGGATCCGGGTGGATGTGCGCATCATCGCCGCCACCAACCAGAACTTAAGGGAAGCCATAGGCCGGAAGACCTTTCGGGAGGATCTTTTCTACCGGCTAAGCGTTGTACCGATCCATTTACCCCCTTTGAGGGAAAGGAAGGAAGACATTCCTCCTTTGATTCAATACTTTATCCAGCGGTATAACCGGAAAAGAAAAAAGCCAATCACAGGCGTTACTCCCGCGGCTTTAGAAATGCTCATGAAGCACAATTGGCCGGGGAACGTGCGGGAATTGGAAAACTCCATAGAGCGCGCTATGATCCTGGAAGAAGGAGAAATAATCAATCCCAGGAGTCTCTCCCGGCTTTCATGGGCCGAGACCCCGGAAAAATCTGCGGCTCATTCTCCGCAATTAGCCAGCCTGGAGGAGTTGGAAAAGGAGCATATCGCCTTTATTCTCAAACAAACGGACGGCCATAAATCCCGCGCGGCGAAAATTCTGGGCATCGACCGTAAAACCCTCTACCAAAAAGTGCAGAAATACCGCCTCTCCTAAAACCCTGAAAAACAAATATCCGGCCGGGAAGGATGGGTTAAAAGTTGGATTGTTATTATTCGGCGTCCGGTTCTGGTATAAATCAAAAAGATTTTTAAGAATTCAGAAATTTAACGCGCGCCAAGAAGGAGTATTAAAATGCCGACAATAGACGATTTCATCCGCCCCAAGGAATGGGTTTCAGATTTCGTTTCGGATCTCGGTAAAGTCCTGCGGAAGTGGGGCGAGGAAAGATATATGCCACTTAGGCAACAGATCGATGAGGATTGGGCGGAGCATAAATTTATTGAACCCTTGATGAAAGAGGTGCTAGTCGATCTGGGAATCAATGCCGCCTTTTTTCCCGCAGAAGCTGGGGGTACAGAAATGCCTGAGCCTATGACTCTTATTAATGTGGTTTGTGAGGAATTAGCAAGGATCGATTCCGGTTTTGCTACGGCTTGCATTTGCTCTGTCTGGGGGTTAGTCCCCATTTTATTCAAACCCCACCGCAACATGGAATTGCTGATGGAGTTCGGACCAAAATTCTGTGGCGACAAATTGTATGTTGGCTGCCATGCTATGACCGAGCCCTTGAGCGGGGCGGATGTCGAAAATATCGGGCGCATGCATGGCAAGACGATACAGACCACTGCTACCCTTGACGGAGATGAGTGGGTGGTAAACGGGCATAAGATATGGTCGTCGAATTCGGGCCACGTGGGAGATCTCTACACCGTGGTCTGTTCAACGAAGAAAGGATCTTCAGACCCGAACGACTTCGCATTGATTCTCGTTCCGGCAGAAGCCCAAGGGGTTTCCGTGGGTAAGTCTTACAAGAAGGCCGGGATGTCCGCGGATATGAACACAGATATTTGGTTTGACCATATCCGGGTTCCTAAGAGATACAGGCTTCATGGTCCTGGGGATGACCTTAAGTACTGGAGGAGAGCGATTGCCATGGGCAACATTGGATCAGCTGCCATGTGTGTCGGGGTCATGAAGAATGTTTATGAGATTATTAAAAAATGGACCACGGCAAGGGTCATTGCGGGCAAACCTCTCAAAGAGCACAGCATTTGCGCTGCCATGCTGTCAGAGATAGCCATCCTTATTGAATCCACATCCGCATGGATGTGGACTTATGCCAGGGCAATGGACCATCCCGAGATATATTCCTGGGAACCCTGGGATGAGAGGTTTTTACTCAAAACCAGAGGGCTGGCTCTTTATTCCAGTAACGCCGTGGAGCAGGCTTGCAGTAAGGCCATGGATTTCATGGGTTCTTACGGATATAGCAGAGAGTTTGATATTGAAAAGCATTGGCGGGACCAAAAAGTGATAGGTCTTTGGATGGGAGGAAAGGGACTGAAGACCTTGGAAAATGCCCGGTATTGGTATGATTTGGAAACCTTGTAAACTCATGCGGGAAAGACAATTGTATTAATAAATAGGGATCATCTCCACATTAGTTGAGGGTCAAAGAGCTGGTATATTTAAAATGTCCTGTGATTTCAGGGGCCCGGAAGAAAAGTCATCTTGCTTGAAATCATGAGGCACATATCTCTCCCTAACTGTGGCGGAGGGTCTACTATTTCTCCGAAGCTTTCTTATCTCGCCCCCGCTCCGCTTTGCGGATGGCCAGAAGGGAGTTTATGGAAAGTGGATATCCCGCCGATGCTTGCGGCGCAATATGCCTTTCCTTCCGGGCCCTTGGCCAGTTTTCATTAAAAATTTGATCAACTAATTTGGGGATGAACCATAAATAGAGAAGGGAGAAAAGAAATGGCAGTTTTGTATCCATCTCAGGATTGGTGTGATGAATGGAAAAAGGCAATAAACAGTAATCAAGCAGTTGCTGAAACGGGGAAAAATTGGGGTGTAGATTTTAATGGAAACTGGGTGTTTGAGTTACACCCGGGGGGAGGGTTGGAGAAAACTTGGTATGTCTACTTAGAGGCCCAAAATGGAAAGTGTACGGATGCTCGCGTAATTAATAATCCATCCGAAGTAAATGCCGGTTTCTATGCGATTGGTTCATATGCTGATTATAAAGCGGTTGTTAAAGGGGAAAAAGATTTTATTGAGGGGGTCATGAAAGGAATTTTCAAGATCAAGGGGGATATGTCCAAGATTATGAGGAACGCCAAATTTATACGGGCGGTGGCTAATTCGATCAGTAGTTTTAAGGCCACCTATCTTGGAGAATAAATCCTTCTGAAACTTAAACGAAAAAATTTAGGGAACAGAGGTGGAATTTCTTAAGCCACATGTTTCTTCGAATCCTTTTGGACAGCCGCTTCGCTGGGATTCGTCAAGGAATTGGGAGGTGATGCTTAGCGTGCCTGAAGTGAAGGTAGGAAAACAGGAACTCAGTGGTCTCGGCTTGATTCTCAAGCAAGTGATGGAAGAAACCCTACAGGACCCAAATACATGGAAAACTATAAAAAAATTAAAGGGAAACCTGGTAGTGAGAGAAAAAGAATCAAGCGTGGCGGTTACCATCTCTTTTAATCACGGGGAGGTACAGATTCAAAATGGCGCCATAGACAAGCCGACTGCTTTCGTGGAGGGCGGATTTGAGGAACTTTCTGAGATAAGCAGCGGTCAGGTGGGTCCGATATGGGCGCTGCTCAGGGGAAAAATAAAGGCCGGGGGAAATCTTTTAAGACTTCTTAAAATGTCAAAAGTCATTATTAACCAGAAACAATAACAAGGAAAGGGACTATTTCATCTTTGTTTTCCTAAAATTTTACAGATAATAATGTAAAGGAATTTGTTGCCGGGATCAGCCGCATCATGCTTGCCTTCACTTTCGTAATATGGCGGATGGACGTAATGCCCACCCAACCAGTCTGCTTTGTCCGGCTAAGGTTCAGTCCTTGAAAGAGAGGGCATCGACGACGATGGAAGCAGCAGCCTGAAAGCTGAGATGCTCCGTATTGATAACGAGGTCATAGCATCCCGGATCTTCCAGCTCAGCTTTAAAATACCTCTTGATAAACTTGCGACTGCTGCTGTCCAAGCGTGCTATCTCCTGCTTAGCAGCCTCTTGGTCGAGCTTGAGGTTCTGCATGACGCGCTTCTCTCGCACCTCTAACGGTGCCACCACGAGAACGTGAAGGGTCCGGGGATAATCTTTTAGGATGAAATGGCTGCCTCGTCCTCTGATCACAAGCGACTGGCTTCGAGCCAGGTCCCTAACCACAGACTCCAGTGCTTGTAAATAGCGAGAATCGTTCAGAGGTATTTGCCAGGCAGGTAGATAGGCGCCCTCAAAGCCCACTTCAAGGCTAGAGCTATGTTCCAAAGCTTCAGCGATCCGACCCAGGAGACTACTCGGCGGCATCTCTTTCGCGAGCACCTCTTGCTCTTGCCGCTGAAGTCGGGCAGCCACTTCAGCGATAATCTCTCGATCAACGTAGTCAGTGTGAAGTCGATCGGCGATTTGTCTCCCTATTTCGTGTGCCCCGCTTCCCAACTGACCCCGAATGGTTACTATGGACATTTATTACCTCCTTAATCGAGTGTTGGCATCCATCTGTTTGGGTAGCGAAACGAACCTTCTGCCGACTTTCATGTGTTAGTATGATATCATAGCAAACCATTTGGGCGATGGCAATTTAATATCTCAGCTTGCCGTCCTTCCCTTTTATACTTCTTTCGAGCCCGGGGAGGAAGGAAGATGATTCCGCTAATCTTTTTGAATTTACAGCTGAATATGGAAAGTGATGGTAAGCAAAAATATCTTTAACCTAAAAAAGGCGATTCACCACAGAGGGCCCAACGCGGCATTGCCGCAACCCAAAATTTATTGGACGCAGATAAACACAGATAAAATTAAAATAGGATGGACTCGGACTCGTAAAAAGGATGAAAATATTCTTTTGGGTCATTCCCGTGAAAACGGAGCCTGCCCCGCACTTGATGCGGGGAATCCATCATCCTTTTTGGATACTGGCTCCCTGCTTTCGCAGGGACGATGTCTGGGCTCCCGCTTCCGCGGGAGAGACGACTTTTTGCGAAATCATCAAATATGTTTAATAAAATTTTCAGAAATTGAACGTTAGTAGTACAGGGAAAATATTGAGCTTATTTTGTTTTTTAACCAAGCAATTAATCTCCGTGTTCTCTGAGGTTTAAAAGAATCGCTCAATTTGGGTTTAAAAAAGTGGGTTAAAAAAGGTGTTAATCGGTTTTACAAATCACCTCTTGATAAGGTATGCTAAAATAAAAACTTTTTTGCGAGATTACCAAGTCATTGGGGGGTAAGGAATGGTAAGCGCTTTATCAAAAAGCAATCACCAGGAACTCAGAATTTTTTTCGACCCCAAGAGTGTGGCTATCGTGGGGGCCTCTCGGACGCCGGGCAAGATTGGTAATTACATCTTGCGGAATAATCTTAAGCTGGGCTATCGCGGTCCGATTTTTCCGGTAAATCCCAGTGCCACTGAAATCGAAGGGTTAAAAAGTTATCCTTCGATAGCCGCCATACCGGCGGCCGTGGAATTGGCGGTGATAGCTGTTCCTGCTCACTTGGTCTTAGATATCATGAGGGACTGTCAGCGGAAGGCGGTGCGGGGGGTGGTAGTCATCGCATCTGGATTCTCAGAGGCCGGGAAGGAAGGGATGGCACGACAGAATGAATTGGTGCGGTTGGCGGCTGAAGCCGGCATCAGGGTTCTCGGCCCCAATACTACCGGCATCCTCAATCCCGCAGGCCGATTCACTACAACCTTCATTGATCTAAAAGGGGTAAAACCGGGGGGCATAGGTTTTGTGGCGCAGACGGGCATGTTCGCCGGTATGATGTTCCAATGGATCTTTTCTTCGCAGTACTTCGGCCTGAGCAAAGTGATTGGCTTGGGTAACAAAGCTGATGTGACCGATCATGATGCCCTGGACTATCTGGCTAAGGATGAGGCCACCCGGGTGGTCATCATGTACCTTGAGGGAGTAAAGGATGGAAGGTGTCTTTTAGACTCGGCCGTGAGGTTGGTGCGAAGAAAGCCCTTGGTATTGATCAAAGGGGGAAAAACCGAAGCAGGGGCTAAAGCGGCCCAATCCCACACCGGCTCGCTATCGGGCCGAGATGAAATTTTCGAAGCATTGGTCAGGCAGGCGGGGGCTATCCGAGTAAGCGATTTTGAGGAGCTTCTCGACTTTGGTAAAACTTTTGCCTATCAGCGCTTACCCCGGAGCAACCGCATAGCCATCATAACCCTCTCAGGAGGCGCTGGGGTTATGGCTACCGATGCTTGCCTTGAGAGGGGATTGGTGCTCGCCCGTCTTGAGCGACATACTTTGGCCAGGGTGAAGGAAAAGATGCCACCTTGGGCCAGCCCAGGGAATCCGCTTGACGTAGAGCCTCTCTCCGAGATCGTCACCCCCGAGGG
Organism: Deltaproteobacteria bacterium; assembly: GCA_029857975.1. The sequence goes on from JAOUFX010000123.1 coordinate 7,444, forward strand.
GGCCTATAGACTGGGCTTGGATGCGGTTCTGTCCG
>JAOUFX010000124.1 GCA_029857975.1 Deltaproteobacteria bacterium
CTTGTTAGATGAAAATCCACGGCCGACGGTGGAAGAGATCAAAGATCAATTCGAGGGGAATTTATGCCGCTGCACCGGTTATGAACAGATCATTGCCTCAGTGCTGCGGGCGGCGGAGCTGCGGGCCAGACGTGCGTAGTTTTTCCTCTTTTTGAGACTTTGCCGTAACCCATTAACCTTCTTTTCCTTGGGAGCGAGATTAAAAATTTTTAATGTAGTCCTCCAACTTAATCCGGTCCATGACTTCCTGCGGAACTGTGTTGAGGGGAGAAAACCGCTCCAGGGATGGTTTGGCGGTGGCGTCGATGCCCATCTTATCCATCACTCCCAAAGGTTCAGCGGAGGGATCGAGGGAGGAACCACGAGCGCGGGGGATGATGAAAAGGTCCCGCGAAGCCTGGACTCTCGTAGCCAAAGCCCAGAAAACGCGCTGCAGGTCCGCAATATCGATGTCGTGATCGACCACAATGGCATGCTTGAGATAAAGGTCGGCGCTGAAGGCGGCCAGCAAAGCCGAGCGGGCCTGTCCTTCATATTTCTTTCTCATGGAAATGATCAAGGTAAAAGGGGCGGCCATGCGCACCGCTTCTACTTCCGGAACGGCTCCTTTGATCACCCGAAAATAGTTGGCCTCCATGGGAATGGTTGCCATGGTGAGATGTTCCCGGTGTTGCCCGCCGCAAATATCCTGGTAGATGGGATTATGGCGATGGGTGATGGCCTTCACCCGCATTACAGGGTTCTTGGCCGAACGGATGGCATAGCCGGTAAACTCGCCGAAGGGACCTTCTTCTTCCCGCACCAAGGGTTCGATTTCACCTTCCAGGATGATTTCAGCTCCGGCAGGAACTGTTAAGTCCACAGTTTTACACCGGACGATCTCCAGAGGACTTCCCTTGAGCCCGCCGATAATTCCCATTTCGCTTTCATGATAAGGCCCTATGGCCAAAGCGCCGATCGCCGAGGCTGGGTGGTTGCCGATGGATACGGCAACTTCCAGGGGCTTTCCCCGCTCCTCCGTTTTGCCATAAATGGCATTGAGGTGTTTTCCCACGGTCATGAAGATTCCCAGGCGGTTCTTCCCCTTGACCATCAGGCGGTTGTAGCTGAGGTTGTGATCTCCCGTATCAGGATCTTTGGCCAGAACAATTCCCGCGGTAATGTAAAACCCCCCATCCGTGTTGTGGTACATCATGGCCGGAAGTTTTTGCAGGTCGACTTCCTTGCCCTGAATAACGACCTCTTGTACGGGGGCTCTGGAAACTTCGACCGGAGGGATGGGATACTGATAGGCCTGGGCGACCCTTTGGTTTAATGCCCGCTTGGAAACTCCAAAGGCCCTGGCCACTCGCCCCCGATCCGCATAACAGTTGACGACGACGGGCAGGGTGTACCCTTTCACCTTTTCAAACCAAAGAAGCGGAACCTGCCTGGCCTGTTCCAGTTTAGTGACAATAGCGGAAACCTCGTACAGGGTGTCGACTTCTTTGTTGATGCGAATGAACCCTCCTTCTTTGGTCTCTTCCATATCTTTTAAAAAACTTCTGAAATCTTCTCCCATTTCTTGGTCTCCCTTGAATCAGCTCCGCAGAGCAAGAAGGCTCTTTCGCTTTCATTGGAAAAATATGCTGCAATTATTTTTGGGCCCCGCTTGGGGCTCCGGCTTCTGCCCCTCAGCCCTCTGGATGGAAATAATGAATTTCCAGAAGCAGACAGCCTGCTTTGCTGCTGAAGGGTCCATGGGGAGCATGGGGTGGGCGGCAGGCATAAGTCATAGGACCGAAAGTTTTCCCCCCAACAGTTAAATCTCCCGAGACCTGGAAGACTTCTTCCCAATAGTCATGTTCAAATGGTTCGGTTGTAAAGGCCCCCGGTTGAAAACGAAGCAAGCGGGTGCGCGACCCCTTTTTCTCTTTCTCATCCAGGTAACCAGTGATAATTTTTTGCTGGATTCCTTGAGGATAACCCGGGGGAGTCTCCCAACCGGACGCAAGGTCTAAGGTAAAGAATTCCAGATGCTCCTTTAACATTAAAAGCCTCCATTCTTTTTTTCCCCACTCTCGCCCCCGCCTGCTTGGGGGAAAAGGGATGGAAAGATTTTTTTATTTCTGCAGGCAGCGGAAAAAATCTGCATGCCAATTAAATCAGGGTATTATAATTAGATATAAAAAATCAAGTCAAGCTTTTTGGAAGGTAAGCACAGAGAAAAAAATCTTGTTAAAATATTTTTTTTTAGATATGTTTAAAAAACTGAAATCTCGAAAACAGGAGGAACGATAGATGAAACCATATTTTGAGAAAATGACTGATTTCGGGAAACCCCTAACCGAAAAACAGATTAAGAGTACAGAAGAAAATGTCAAACAAATCCGGGAGGTTGAAAAAAAGATTGCCGAGGCTGTAGAGAAAGTGAAAAAGGCGGGGCTTTCATCAGAAGCAATTAATAAAAGGGGTGAAATGACCGTCTATCAGAGGCTGGAGTATTTATTGGACCCGGGCACCTGGTGCCCTTTGCACACCCTATTTGACCCCATGAATGAAGAATCAGGGACAACCGGCGTGGTCGATGGCCTGGGTAAGATCAACGGAAAATGGGCAGTGATCATCGGTTTTGACAATAAAGTAATAGCGGGAGCCTGGATTGCCGGTCAGGCAGAAAATATTTTGCGGGTTACCGACATGGCCAAGAACCTCCATCTTCCTCTGGTTTGGCTGGTGAATTGCAGTGGGGTGAAGCTTCCCGAACAGGAGAAGGTATACGCCAACCGGCGGGGAAACGGCACTACTTTCTTCCGGCATGCTGAACTTGAAAAATTGGGGATTCCAGTGCTTGCCGGAATTTATGGGACCAACCCGGCAGGAGGGGGATATCAGGGGATCAGCCCCACCATCCTTTTGGCCCATAAGAATTGCAATATCGCCGTCGGGGGAGGAGGCATAGTAAGCGGGATGACTCCCAAAGGGTTTTTTGACGAAGAAGGGGCCGAGATGATTATTGACGCCACAAGAAAGTTTAAGAGCGTTCCTCCTGGACGGGCGGAGATTCATTACGACTCCACTGGTTTCTTCCGGGCGGTCTTTGAAAAGGAAGAAGGGGTTTTGGATGCTCTGAAAGAATACATGGAATATCTCCCTGCCTATCATCCCAAGTTTTTCAGGGTGGCCGAGCCCAAAGAACCTAAGTTTTCAGCCGCGGAGATCGACCGGCTGGTTCCCTTCAATCAAAAGCTGGCTTACAATTTCGAAGAGGTTCTTGCCCGGCTGACGGATAACAGTGAACACATGGAGTTCCGACCTGATTATGGCCCGGAGGTCTACACCGGCCTGGCAAAAATTGATGGCTTTGCGATCGGGATTATTGGGAATCGGCAGGGATTCATGCCCAAGGGATACCCTGAATATGCTCCTTACCCCGGCGTCGGCGGAAAGTTTTATCGGCAGGGGCTGATCAAGTTGAATGAGTTCGTCACGCAGTGCGGCAGAGACCGGCTGCCCATCATTTGGTTTCAGGATACGTCCGGCATCGATGTAGGAGACATAGCCGAGAAGGCTGAGCTCCTGGGATTGGGGCAGTCCTTGATTTACTCCATCGAGCAGACGAATATGCCGATGATGTGCGTGGTTCTAAGAAAAGGAACGGCCGCTGCTCATTACATTATGGGCGGGCCCCAGGCGAATAATAATAACATTTTTACTTTAGGAACCCCTACGACGGAGATTTATGTAATGCACGGGGAAACAGCCGCCGTGGCCTCTTTTGCCAGAAGATTGGTTAAGGAAAAAGACGCGGGTCGCCCCTTAATGCCCACCATTGAAAAGATGAACATCCTGGCCCAGGAATATCATGATAAATCGAGGCCCCTTTACTGTGCCCAAACGGGATTTGTCGATGAAATCGTCTCCTTTGCCGATATGCGGAAGTATATGGTAGCCTTTGCCGGCTCCGCTTATCAAAACCCCAGATCGATCTGCCCCCACAACCACATGATGCTCCCGAGATTGATCAAGGGATAAGGAGAAAGGAGGGAAACGGCCAGCCTCCTTTCTGGCTTGACAATGCAGAGGGGGTCTAATATTTTACGCAGTAAAAAAGGAGGAGGGTAAAAAAAGGCCATGAAAATGGAAGAGACGTATCATCGCATGGATAGCCAGGGCTTTTTCAAACTGGACATTCCTGAAAAATTGAACATGGCCCGGCTGATGGTTGACTACTGGGCGGAACACGGGAGGGCCCAGGATGTAGCCATCTACTATCTGGACATGAAGATCACCTATGGAGAGCTGAAAAACCTTTCGGATCGTGCGGCCAATGCCATGCACAAGTTGGGCATTGCCAAGGGGGATCGCTATGTAATCCGCACCCCGAATCAACCCGAATACATGATTGCCTTCGTGGGAGGGCAGAAAATTGGAGCGGTTCCCATCCCCACGAATGTCATGCTTAGGGAAGGGGAACTGGAACACATTATCAACAATAGCGAAGCGGTCGCCGTCGTTACCACCTCCAAATACATCCCAGCCATTGAAAATATCCGCTCCAAATGCCCAACTTTGAAGCATGTCATCGTGGTCGGCGAAACAAAAGGGAATCAAATCGCCTTCGCGGATCTCTTGAAAGAGGATGCCGCCTCTCTCCCCTATGTGGAGACCCACAAGAATGATCCGGCGTATTTCTTATATACCTCCGGGACAACGGGAGCGCCCAAAGGGGTTGTTCACTGCCATCGTTTTAGCATCGGGGCTGGAGACCCCATTGGGAAATTCGCCATGGGATTGGAGAGAGGGGATATCTGCGGCGGCCCCACCGCCCTGACCTGGATGTATGCTCTCGGACACAACTTCCTCTTTGCTTTTCGATGGGGCGTCTCCACGGCCATCTATGCCGATGAGCGCTTTAATTCCGAGAGGGCTTACGAATTCATCCAAAATTATAAGATTACGATATTCGCCGGGACCCCCACCATCTACCGCATGATGCTGGCCGTTAAGGACGCCGAAAAGCGATACGATACCCGTTCCTTAAAATACTGTCTCAGCTCTGGAGAGCCGCTGCTGGCCGAAACATGGCGGGAATGGATGCGTCGCTTCCGGGTGAAGATTCTGGATAGCATGGGACAGACAGAGGCCCACGAATTCTGCACTACCCAGACGAATCTGAAAGTCAGGATTGGGTCGATGGGCAAGCCCCTCCCGGGAATTGAGGTGGCCATCGTGAACGAAAAAGGCGAAATACTTCCTACAGGCGAGATGGGGCATCTGGCTTTACGGAGGGATCATCCAGGCCTTTTCAAAGAATATTTCAAAGATCCGGAACGGACGAAGGAAGTTTATTTCCCGAACAATTGGTACGATACCAAAGATCTGGCGACCATGGATGAAGAGGGTTATTTCTGGTATGGCTCCAGGTCTGACGACATCATGACTTCACACGGCTACCGCATATCCCCGGCGGATGTGGAAACGGCCTTGCAGGAACATAAGGCCGTGCTGGAGTCCGGTGTGGCCGGGGTCGTTGACCCGGAGATGGGAGAAAAGGTGAAGGCCTGGGTGGTTCTGCACGAAGGGTATCAGCCCACCCCGGAGCTGGCCAAGGAGCTTCAGGAACACGTGAAGGCAACCATTGCACCCTACAAATACCCGCGGGAGATTGAGTTTGTGAAGGAGCTTCCTAAAACTTCCTCGGGGAAAATCTTGAGAAGAGAGCTACGCAGGACGGAGAAGGAGAAACTCCAGAAAAAATAGTATCAGGGAAAGTGTTGGTTTTTGAGGAAAAAATAAAAAACAAGAAGGTTTTTGGGAGCCATGAATCAATTTTTTACTTTGGAAGGCAAGGAGGGCAAGAGGGAAATCTCCTTGGAAATTAAAGGAGCCGTTTTGTGTGGATACACAGGCCGCGATCAGGCGGCCGTCAGAAGGCATATCGAAGAATTGCAAAAAGAAGGGGTCAAACCCCCACCTTCAGTCCCCACCTTCTACCCCAAGCCTCCACAGGGGATATCCTTTGATGGGGATATATATGTGCAGGGCCACGAGACTTCGGGAGAGGTTGAATATGTTCTCCTGGTCAATCCACAAGGCCTATGGGTAGGATTGGGGAGCGATCATACCGACCGGGAGTTAGAGAGGCTCGATATTTTGAAATCCAAGCAGGCCTGCCCCACCATTATCTCCCGGAGCTTGTGGAATTACGATGCAATAAAAGAACATTGGGACAACATCGAGATTCGCAGCTGGGCCACCCGAGAGGACAGAAAAGTGCTCTACCAAGAATCAAGCCTGGCCACCATTCTTCCCCCGCGAGAGTTAATACGCTTGGTCCAGCAGAAAGTGCAAGGATCCCTTGAAGGGATCACGATTTATTCGGGAACCCCTCCCTTGAAGACAGAAGGGATTGTCTTTGCGGATCGGTTTGAAGGGGAGCTTTACGATCCAGTCCTTGGGAAGAAGCTAACCTTCAATTATTCCATTCATACATTATCCTGGTTCCGATATTGACCTAACTGATCAATAAAAAATATCTTTCGTGCCCAGAAAACCTCTTGACACGAAATTTCGGCTATGATAGAGAACGGAGAATGAACATTCGTTCGGAACGGTTTCGTAACCTAAATTGAGCAATTTTTTTTACACCACAGAAATCTCAGAGAATAAATTCATGGTTAAAAAACAAAATAAGCTCAATATTTTCTAGGTGTTCTCAGCGAATAAATTCATCAGATGGAATATTGTGTTTTTTTCACTTAACGAGGGCACAGAGTAAAGCAGAGAAAAGGATTTTATTTCCTGGTTTTATCTTGATTTTCCTCTGGGCCCTCTGTGGTGAATCGCCTTTTTTAGGTGTAAGTATTTTCGTAGAGAGTTAAATCTTACTTAAGAGGAGAACATATGCCTGAGGTTCCAAGAAAATGGGTCGGCAAGAGTATGAAAAGGAAGGAAGACCTGAGGCTTTTGGCAGGGCGGGGTAATTTTATGGATGATATTCGGCTGCCCAATATGAAGCATGCAGCCATACTGCGCAGCCCTTATGCCCATGCCTGGATCAAGGGAATCGACATTTCGAAAGCCCTTGAATCTCCCGGAGTTATAGGGATATTAACCGGTGCAGAAGTGGCCAAGATGTCTCAGCCTTTCCCCGTAGGCGTTTCGGTACCGCCCAAGTATTACTGTTGTGCGGTGGATAAGGTTCGCTTTGTGGGAGAACCAGTGGCCGTAGTGGTGGCCGATAACCGCTACTTAGCTGAAGATGCCCTTGACTTGATCGAGGTGGAATACGATCCTTTACCGGCGGTCGTAGACATCGAGGAAGCCATCAAGCCCGGAGCCCCGATCCTGCATGAAAACATCGGCAGCAACATCTATAACCATCGATTCTTTA
>JAOUFX010000125.1 GCA_029857975.1 Deltaproteobacteria bacterium
CTTAAAGGGGTTGGCAGGAATATTAGCCTCTTCGGGTAAGAGAAGTGTCGGCAGGAAGGAGATAAGAAAGAACATCGTGGCGCAGAAAGCCATTACCATGATGATCTCTTGGAGCACAAAATCCGGGAAGAAGGGATATCCGTCCGGGTGACTCTCGTGCCGGTACTCGGTCCACGGTCTTTCAGGCTCTGCTGATTTCCCAAAGGGGGGTGAAGAAATACCGATACGCCTTACCAGGAAGATATGAAGTCCCACAAGGACTGAAAAAATAAGAGGAAGAAGCATGACGTGAAGGGCAAAGAATCGGTTGAGGGTTATGCCTGAGACCTGTTGACTGCCTTTCATCATATTCGCCACCATCTCGCCGAAATAGGGGAATGCCGTAGGTATAGTGGTAGCAATCGTCGTGGCCCAGTAACTCAACTGACTCCACGGAAGCAGATAACCACTGAGGCAGAAGGTGATGGTGATAAGCAACATTAAGGTTCCTAGGATCCAGGTAAGCTCTCTAGGCTTTTTATAGCCGCCCATCAAAAACACCGCTATGGCATGGAAAAGAACCACAACGACCATGAGACTGCTTCCTACCACATGCATTTGCCTGAAAAGCCACCCATAAGGGACCGTGCTCATGATATCCTGAACACTTTTGAATGCCATTTCTGAATAAGGAATATAATACATAAGGAGGAAGAAACCGGTGATCACCTGAATCGAAAAGATAACCAGAGCGACAAATCCAAGGGTATAAAGAATATTAATATTCTTGGGCACCCTGTACTCGGTTAGGTGAGTCCGGATGAGATCATCCAACCCAATGCGTATTTCCAGCCAATTCTTTATGTTCCTCCACATCTACTCATCCGATCAAAATAGATTCGCTCTCCACCTTAATGGGAAACTTCAGTAGGGGACGCGGTGGAGGCCCGGACACAACATTTCCTTCTAGATCAAATAATGCCCCATGGCAAGGACAGATTAGCTTGTTTTGTATTTTGTAATATTCGACCAGACACCCAAGGTGAGTACATACCCTGGAAAGTGCCACAAACCCTTTATCCGGCCGGTTGATGATGATTGCAGGTATGTTATTAAGAGGGATCTCTTTTGCTGTACCTACGGGTATTTCAGACTTCTTGAGGGTTATCTGTTTTACATCGGCTTTCCGCCCAGCTGGCGCAAGGAATCTCACTAAGGGGTATACAAAGGAACCAACGGTAGTTAATCCGAGGAGGGTCAAGAAAAGGTTTAGAAATCTTCTCCTTTCCATTATTGCCCTAATTCCTTTTTGAAGGAGGTAAAGACAACTTTGCTAGCCCCTTTCTCAATGAAACTCAGTCTTTCTTAAACCCCTACAGTGAGGATAAAAAAGCAGAAAGCCCTTTATAAAGTACCCCATATTTGTATTTTAAACAAAGGGGTTGCAGAAAAAATAGGGTAAAGAATGTATTTTTTAAAAATAAATACTGTAGGATCAATTAGCCATAGATTATCCCATCAGATATTTTGGGCAAAAATGTAGAGCACAAGAGAAGTGATTGTTTAATCAAAAGGAATGTGAATAAATTCGGCCTTATATCTCATGGTGTTATGGACGGTGAAGGAAAAATCCATAAAATTCGCCGGTTGGACTTTTTCGACAGGCTCAGCAGATCTACTCTACGCCACTTATTGAAAACCGGATGTCTTTTTTCTCCTTAATTTTGCAAACCATTTATTCTGAAGATTACACCAAATCTTCGCTCCAAGAACGCCTTCTGAGTTGACGATTACGGATAGAAAGCAAGCCCAAAGGTCACCTACCTTTATCTCGGTTTCTATCTTAGTTCATCCGGAAAACTATTCAACAACGCAAATGGCGATTCCGGCTCCACGATTGATGATCTTGCTTACGGTGCTGCCCATCAGAAAGTGGGTAGAGGGGGAACGGCCACACCGTCCCATAACCAGCGTCTGATACCCACCAGTTCTGGCTTCCGTCAAAATGCATTCGGCCACGCTAGCACTGGACTCGTGGACTGACTTCCTTTCGATCTGCTCTGGGTTTATACCTTTCCGGGTCAAAGCTTCAAGAGCTGTCTGGAAGATAGGATCAGCCCTCAGTTTCTGATTGGCGATTAACTTATCGAGGACAGCCCTCCTGTCTTTTTTTTCTGCTTCGCTAAGGATATGTCCATCATCCCATAAATCCGGTGGCACTCCCTGCAAGACAAGGAAAAGGGTTAACTGCAAATCCCTTACTTCGGAAAAATGCTCACCCACATAATCCAGTGCCTTCAGTGCGCCTTTCGATCCATCAATCGCGATTAACATTTTTTTCCCCATTCCCCTACTCCTGTTACCCGTTATTTGCAGATTATTAAAGAATGAATGCGAGTTACATGGGAGAATAATGTACTTCCTGAAAATTATGATCCATTATTCTTGAGGGGTGCGGGGCGATCCTTTCTTTTTTCCTTTCATGCGTTCCATTTCTATCTGCGAATTGATCTCATGGAGCTGGCCTCTCAATTTATCCTCGTGCCCTTTTTCCTGCTCAATCAAAAGGGAAAAGACCCGCCGGAAAGTTTCGGTCCTTGCTTTTTTATAGGCTTGTGTATAGTACTCAACCGAGGCCTTTTCACGGGCTATGGCGATAGATATTATTTCTGCCAACTCCTCCAAGTCCTTGATGATCTCCATAAATGGGTCCTTTCTAATGAGACTTATCAGCGGAAGGTTATCTTCCCCCCCAAATAGCCGAGGATAATAACAATCGGGGTCTGACTTACCATCATGCCCAGGTATAGGTAGCTAAGGTACGTTTTTGAGACCAAAATATTTGGATCGTTAACCCTCCAAGCAAAGCATAAAGTCACGACAGTGGTCAAAATAATGGTGTATACGATTTTTTGGATATATGTTTTGCTCATCCTTCCCTCGTAAGTGACTTTCCAACTGAAAAGCCCCGAAAGTCCGGCTGGCGGGGCGGAAAGAAATGCCAAAAAAAGCAGGTAAAATGACGCGGTTTCAAAGGAACCCTCACCGGTGAAGAAGTAAAGCGAGGAAAAGAGGGAACATCCTATGGAATATGCTATGGAAAAGTGGATAAGGATCGGATGAAAGTGAAAATTCTCAATCCTCCGCACAATCCTTTCTTCAAAAGTTTGTTGGCTCAGTTGACCAACAAGAGGGAACTTCGTCAGTACTTCTTCACCGTGAGGGGCGTTGAGCATTACTTGCGTCAGTTCTTCACCGGCAGCATGCCGGCCTGAGTGAATTCCATTTTTCCATAATTTGCTATTAGAAACATCGTAGATTTTCCCCTGAAAAGCAATATATGCCGGCCTTCCATCTTTTCCATCGAATTCTTTCAATTCCCTTTTGGTGAAGTACCGCATCCGCTCTGTTCCTCGGTCCATTCTCTGTGCCCTTCCTTGAAATCCTATTCCCGAAAAGACAGGGCCAACCCTCATTGCACATCACTGGGAGAATTTCCTACTTAATATTATTCAAATATATTATTCTGAAACCTGAAGGGTGAGTATGGGCAAAGTAAAGTATTTTCCTTTAAAAAAGACCTTATTTTAGCCACCGACTCTCTCTTTCCTCAAAAAATCTTGAATTGACTCTAAACAAATGGCTATGAGAAGAGAGGGGATATAGAAAGTTTATGACTCGAGAGGGCTGATTTCTATTTGAACCTTTCATGCCGACGAGTCGGCACAAAGGAGAATGAAAATTTTATATTAATACGACAAGTCGTTAGCTATTTTCAGGAGAAGAACTAAACCGCTGCGCGGTGGTCTTTGTTAACCCGCTTTTTTTGCCAAAGATAACCTATTCTCTCAGCCTATTCAATCTGGATTATTTGTTGGCACTTGTTGATCAAGTCGAATCTCCATACAATTTCTTTTGCCACACCGTCGGCATGAGCCGGTGGATATCTAAATCAAAGGAGATTGTATTATGAAAAAGTTGAGAGATCAGATGTTGGCAGACCTTCAGTTAAGCGGAATGACGCCAAGGACGAAAAAGACCCACCTGAGAGAAGCAGGCAACTTGGCAAAATACTTTAACAAGTCACCGGCGGAGTTGGGAGAAGATGAACTCAAAGAGTATATGCTTTGTCAGTTATTGGCTGGGGCATGCCGATATCAACACCACACACATCTATGTGGAAATCGACATGGAAATGAAGCGGTGCATGCTCCAGAAGGCAGGAGCCCCTGCCGCCAAAAAGCCTCTTCCATGGCAAAAACCCAATATTTTACAATGGCTGAAGGCCCTTGCCAACCACCTCAATTATGTGCAGTAAAATATTGACCAGAGGGAGACCATGAAGGACAATCCAAAAATGAAGGAGCTCAACTTCACATAATCCAGAGCTTCACATAACATGTCCATCTCCTCCTTCGTACTGCAAGAATCCCTCTCGCCACGGTTATGCGAAGGCTTTTGAGGGGTTATGCAGTTACGTATAATCATCGCCATCGTCGACACGGGCATCTCTTCCAGAATCGGTATAAATCGATTCTTTGCCAAGAAGATTGTTATCTATTGGAATTGGTTCGGTACATCCACCTCAATCCTCTTCGGGCAAGACTCGTTATGGATATTGGGAGTCTGGAAGGTTATCCCTATGCGGGCACAGCGTAATATTAGGCAAAGCGAAAAACAACTGGCAGGATGTAAACTATGTTTTGGGTTATTTTGACGGGAGGATTGTTCGGGCGCGGAGGAAATATAGAAAGTATATGGAGGAGGGGGTGGCTAAGGGGAGGAGGAAGGATTTAACGGGCGGGGGATTGATTCGGAGCATGGGGGGATGGGTTGGACTAAGAGAGTTAGTAGAAACTCGGGTGAGGTTGAAGGGAGATGAGCGGATTCTGGGAGATAGTGATTTTGTGATGGAGGTATTGAGGGCATCGGAGGAGGAGATGGAGAGTAGGTATCGGTTAAAAGCTGAGGGGTATGATTTAGATAAGCTGGCCGGGAAGGCCGCCCATCTTTTTGGGTTGCAAGGGGAGGAGCTATTGCGTCCGGGGAAATATGGGAAGGTTGTAGAGGGGCGGGATATAGTATTATTGGGCGGTGCGGGAACTTGGTTGGAGTGTTACGGGTTTGGCAAGGCGGATTGGGATTTCGCAGCCGGCGGTGAGTTATGCGATTTTGCGGGGAGAGAGGGTTATCCGAGAGAAAGGATTACAGATGGTACCGAAGTAGAAACTTATGAATTTATGGCAAGACCATAAATAGCCCATAAATAGCACCATAAATAGCTTGACAACCTCCCCCAAACATCGTATCCTCACGCCATCTTCTTACCGATGAACGGCCTCTGCTAAGCTTTTAGTAATTCTTATCCCTTGACAACACCAAGAAAGGAGAGTGGTGAGTATGATGAAGAAAAAGACAGTCGTATTGCTTGTCGCCGTCATCGCCGCATCCCTGGTTGTTGCGGCGCCGTCCTTCGCGGCAAAGAAATTTTTTGCCATCGCCACAGGCGGCACGGGCGGCACCTATTATCCGCTGGGAGGAGCCCTCGCACAGGCTCTTTCGTCCAAGATTCCCAATCTTATCGTCACGGCACAGTCGGCAAACGCCTCCACGGCCAACCTCAATCTTATCGCCAAACATGACATCGAGTCTGCCTTCGTTCAGAACAACACGGCCTATCAGGCCTACAAGGGAATTGATCAGTTCGCCGGCAAGCCGGTCAAGAACGTCCGGGGCATCGCCACCCTCTATCCCGAAGTGATTCAGATCGTCCTACTGAAGAGCGCGGGCGTTAAGAGCGTGGCCAACCTGAAGGGCAAGCGTGTCATTCCCGGCGACCGGGGCAGCGGAACCGCCGTGGATGCTGAGAACATCTGCAAGTCCGCCGGTTTGACCTTCAACGACTTCGGCGCCCTGGACTGGCTCAGCTTCTCCGGTATCTCCCAGCGGATGAAAGACAACCAGGCCGACGCCGGTTTCATTACCGCCGGCATTCCTACCGCAGCCGTCATGGAACTGACATCAACCGCGGACATCGACTTCCTCAACCTGGATGACGCCCTGATCAAGAAAATAACCGACACCTGGCCTTTTTACGCGAAAGTCACCATCCCGGCCGGCACATACCGCGGCCAGGACAAAGCGGTAAACACGGTGGCCGTCATGGCCCAATGGGTGACAGACGCCCAGATCCCCGACGACATCATTTACGAGTTGACCAAGGCGCTTTGGGAAGAGGGCACCCACGTCCTCCGCGGCGACAAGGCGCCAAGCGCTGCGACGATCATGGGCCAGGTCCATGCCAAGGGCAAAGACGTTCAACTGCGGACGGCCCTCGACGGCATGGCCATTCCGCTCCATCCGGGTGCGGCGAGATATTATAGGGAAAAAGGCCTGATCAAATAACAACGGCGGGCTTGTCCTGCTCTGACTTCAGGAAAGGAGACGGGGCGCCGCTTTCAACGGCGCCCCGTTTTTTTTGATATGTATAAAAGGGCCCTGGCGGCGCTTTTTATCCTGTTTGTCGCCGTTGCGGCTCTTGCGCCTTTGCATGTATTTTCCATTGAGACCCCTCGGAATGGCAAACTTCTCTATCTGCGGACGGTCAGCCCGGGTGACCGATTCACCCTCAGTTTCATCCACTCCGTGGAGCATTGTCCCGTCCGCGATCACATCAGAATCGACAGCGGGTACCGAATGGTCACCTATGCCACGGAATTCTGGTCCAGCCGCACCGGGCTCCCATACGCCCCCTTCGGCGGCGAAACCTTCACCGCCGAGGGAGATCATTTTCGCATTGGAAACATGAACAGGGTCATCCCCGAGATCTATCAATGGGTCGACAAGAGATACGTCAACCGTCTCGTTTTCGGCGATGGAAAAGAGATCGCGCTCCCCGATCTGGCGGGAGATACGCTTCTGAAGATGTCCGTCATCAGGATTCGTCTTGCGCAATATGCGGGGATGAAACTGAAATCATCCATACGCTAAAAGGGGTGCTGTGGCTGAAGAGCAAACAACAGTTTTGGTGGGAGACACGCTGAGTCCAATAGAGGCGATATCGAAATATGATCCCGAATTGCGCTTTCGAAAGCTCACCGGGGTCACGCTGAAGATCACCATCATCATGACGCAGATCCTCTCGGTCTTCCACATCTACACGGCGGGTTTCGGCGTGCTGCAGGAATGGCGCCACCGTGCCTTTCATCTCGCCTTTGTTCTTCCGCTGGTCTATTTCTATTACTCAATCAGGAAGCCGAGGACGGAAAAAACAATATCCCTTGTCTATGACATGATCTACGGCATGATCGGCAGTTCCATCATCACGGCGATTTTCCGCGAGGTCCTGAAACTCACGATGATCCAAAGCTCGCTCCTTGCCCTCGTCTCATT
>JAOUFX010000126.1 GCA_029857975.1 Deltaproteobacteria bacterium
AATTTAGCATTGAACCAACCGTTACCCCCTCAGGGATCAAAATTGCTTTTATCGAAGGCCCGGAGGGGATCCGGATTGAGTTGGTGGAAAGGGATTAAATAGATCATTACAGATGTTGATACAAAACCCCTTGACTTGGTTTTTCCCTTGATTATACTAAAGTTCCCCTATTGGGAAAATACAGTCGGAAAGTGTAACGTAGAAGCAGGAATCGAGACAGAAAGGGTGAAATATGGATGATATCAAAGCCCATTTGGGAACCGCAGTGGATGCGCTGGCTGGAGATCTTTTTAACGTCAGCGAATTTTTGTATAACAATCCCGAAATCGCTTACCAGGAATTTAAATCCTGTGAATACCTGAGTCGGTTCCTTGAGGAGCGCGGTTTTGAAGTCGAACGGGGAGTTGGCGGGGTCAAAACCGCTTTCCTGGCCCGGCCTGCTGGACGCCCCCAAGAGCGGCCAACCGTCGCCCTGCTGGCTGAATATGATGCTCTGCCCGGGGTGGGCCATGGCTGCGGCCATAACCTGATTGCGGCCATCAGTCTGGGGGCCGCTCTGGCGTTAAGCCGGTATATAGATGGCATTCCTGGTAGCCTGGCCGTGGTCGGAACTCCCGCCGAAGAGGGTGGAGGCGGAAAAATCCTTCTGGCCGAAGCGGGCGTTTTTTCTGATATGGACATGGCTATGATGTGCCACCCCGGTCGGCTCAATCGGCCCGGCGAAGGAATGCTCGGTCGAGTCAAGTTCAAAATCGAATTTTTTGGCCAAGCGGCGCATGCTTCCGTTTCGCCGGATCGGGGGATCAACGCTTTGGATGCGATCGTGGCCGCTTACAATCATATCAGCGCTCTCCGGCAGGCAATTCGGCCCGATGCCCGTATCCATGGCATCATTACCCACGGCGGCGATGCCCCCAATATCATTCCTCAATATACCGCCGGCTTTTTTTATGTCCGGGCAGCCACCCGGAGCTACCGGGAAGAAGTGTTTAAGCGGGTAGAAAAATGCGTTGAGGGGGCCGCCCTCGCCACCGGAACCAGGTACAAAATCGAAGTGGGTCAACCCACCTTTGATCCGATAAAAAGAAACCTTCCCTTGGAAGAAGCGGTTAGGGTGAATATGGAAGCGCTTGGAATACCACTGAGCAAGGATGACGGCCGCCGCGGCTCTTCCGATATCGGAAATCTCAGTTATTACCTGCCGGCCATTCATCCTTCTCTGGCCATTGTAGACCCTGAAGTTCCCGGTCATTCCCAGACTTTTGCCGAAGCAACCATGAGCCCCCGGGGACGGGAAACCTTACTTAAAGCGGCCAAGCTCCTGGCCATGACCGGGTATGATTATCTGACTTCGGCGGAACTGAGAGAAAAAGTAAAGAACGCCTTCAAACAAATGGAATAATGGAAGACCAACATTCCAGTATTTTATATCTACAAAGGAGGGATGGATAATGAAAAAAATAAGTTATTTTGGTTTCGTACTTGTTTTCCTTTTCCTTGGTTGGAGTATTCCCCCAACCGGCCTGGCGGCGGAAAAACCACTGGTCGTCGGCTTCGAGGGGGATGCCGCCACTTTAGATCCCCATGCTCGCAATGAGACTACAACCACTACCATCCAGCGCCATACGTATGAACAATTAATCAGCCTTGACGCCAACTTGAAAATCCAGCCCGACTTGGCCGAAAGCTGGAAACTGATCGATGATAACACCTGGGAGTTCAAGCTGCGCAAGGGCGTGAAGTTCCATAACGGTGAGCCCTTCAATGCCGCCGTGGCCAAATACTCCCTGGAACGGTGCAAGACTCATCCCAAGAGCCAGTATAAATACATGGTTCCCGATTACAAGGAGATCGTAGCGGTTGACGAGTACACCCTGCGCTATGTGACCAAGACCCCGACGCCGGAGCTCTTGATCATGCTTGAGTCGGTATCCATGGTTCCCCCCAAATACTTCACCGATACGGAATACGGCAAGCTGGCCACCACCATGGTCGGAACCGGGCCCTACAAGTTTGTGGAGTGGGTTAAATATGATCACATCACCCTGGTGCGTAACGAAAACTGGCACCGGAGTCCTAAACCAGATTTCGAGAAAGTGATCCTCCGGCCCATTCCCGAAAACGCCACACGGGTGGCCGCTCTGATCACCGGGGAAATCGACGCTTGTTGGGGTGTATCTATTCCGGACATACCCCGCGTGGAGAAGAATAAAAACACTTATGTCAGTCGCTGCCCCAGCCAGAGAGTGATCTACGTAATGTTCGATCTCCATTCGGAAAAAGGCGGACCCGCCCCCAACGCTCAACCAGGTCTTCCCGCCGGCAAACCCAACCCATTCAAGGATATACGTGTCCGCAAAGCCATTGCCCATGCCATTAACGCGGATGACATCATTAAATTCGTCATGGAAGGAAGCGCCTACCCGGCCTCCCAGATGGTCAGCTCCTATGCCACTGGTTTTAACCCGGCTATCAAACGACCCAAGTACGACCTGGCCCTGGCGAAGAAGCTGCTGGCTGAAGCCGGCTATCCCAACGGCTTTGAAGCCAATATTGACACCCCCAACGACCGCTACATCAACGACCAGCAGGTAACCGAAGCGATCGGCGCCCAGCTTGCAAAGATTGGCCTGCGGTTAAAAGTTGTAGCTACCCCCAAGGCGGTCTTCTTCCCCAAAGTGGACCGTTATGAATCGCCTTTCTTTCTTGCCGGGTGGGGGACTCTTTCCTGGCAGGGGACCATGAACGGCTTTTTCCGGGAGAAAAAAGGCTCCTATGGGCGGACCAACCGCGGTCGCTTCTCGGACCCGGAATTGGGGAAAAAGATGGACGTGGCCAACAGCATCATGGATGATGCCAAACGAGAGAAACTGCGCGATGAAATTTCAGCAAAGATCTATGCCACCTATTATGTGATCCCCCTTTACTATCAGGAAAATGTCTTCGGCTTTTCCAGAAGGATCAAAAACGCGAAAGCTCGGGTTGATGAACGACTTTTCGCCCATGAATTGAAGAAAGCTGAATAGCGAAGCTGGGGGAAAAGGATAGAAAAATCCCCCCTCCGTCCTCCTTTCCGAAAGGGGGGGAGGGGGGGGTTTTGTAACTAAAGCTATGGGCCTTTACATCCTCAGACGTATCTATCAAGCGCTCGTTGTATTTTTCGTGGTTACCGCCATTGTATTTTCCATCCTGCATATCTCGGGAGACCCCCTTGCCCTGCTCATGCCGCCCGATGCTCCTCCCTCAGATGTGGAGGATATGCGGCGGACGCTCGGTCTGGATAAGCCTCTCATTGTCCAGTATGGCCTGTTCCTGAAGAGCGCCGCCCAGGGCAATCTGGGTGTCAGCTACCATCACGGCCAGCCGGCCCTCAAGCTCGTCTTGGAGCGCTTACCCGCTTCCCTGGAACTGGTAATCACCACCATGGTGATCAGCTTGGTCCTGGCCATGCCCATTGGGGTTTGGGCCGCGTCGCGGAGAGGTACATTCGTGGACCGGGCCAGCCTGCTCGGTTCACTCATCGGCATTTCAGCCCCGCCTTTCTGGATCGGCATTGCTTTCATCCTCATCTTTTCCGTTGAACTTCGCTGGCTGCCTTCGTCTGGACGGGGAACCTGGGCCCATCTGGTTCTCCCAGCCACCTCCTTGGCCCTCTATCGCCTGGCTCTTTTCATCCGCCTGATCCGGGCGGGAATGCTCGACATTATGACCATGGATTTCATCCGGACGGCCCGCTCCAAAGGGGTGAGCGAGCAAAAAGTTATCTATAAACACGCTTTGAAGAACACTTTGATTCCTTTTGTGACCATTGCCGGGATGCAAATGGGGTCTTTGCTCGCCGGTGCCATTGTAACAGAAAAAGTCTTTGCCTGGCCCGGGATGGGGCGGCTGTTTCTGGAATCCATTGGGGTGATGGATTTCCCCGTCATCATAGCCTGGGCCTTGGTTACGGCCACGATATTTTTGACCGTTAATCTGGCCGTAGATATTGTCTATGTTTGGTTGGATCCCCGGATTCGGCACGAAAAATGAGCGTTCAGACTGCCTCCAAGACAATTTTAACCGACCTAACCGAAGCTGCCTACGCTCCGCCGAAAGCTCGCTTTTTAGGCTTCGAGTACATTCCCGCTGAACGCCAGCTCCTGCACTCATTTTTAACCAACAAATTGGTGTTGGGCGCTTTAGTGGTACTCCTTTTTCTGGTGTTCTGCGCAGTTTTTGCATACTGGATTGCGCCCGTCGATCCCCTCGAGCAAACCCTGAGGGCCCGCCTCCGGCCGCCGATCTGGCAAGAGCGGGGTATGAGCCCTTATTATTTGGGAACAGACCGGCTGGGCCGGGATGTTTTGTCCAATATCATCTATGGCTTACGGATCTCGCTGATGGTGGGATTCTTTAGCGTGGGTATCTCGCTTCTGATTGGTCTTACCCTGGGCTTGACCGCCGGCTATACCCGGGGTTTCTGGGAGACGCTGATCATGCGGGCGGTGGATGTTCAGCTCTCCCTACCCCTGATCATGGTGGCCTTGTGCTTCATGGTTATCTTCGGGCAGGGCCTGGGGAAAATGATCATCGTTTTGGCCATCACCGGATGGGCCGAATACGCCCGTACCGTGCGGGGAACGGTTTTGTCCATCCGGGAGAAGGAGTACGTGGAAGCGGCCCATGCCCTCGGTTTTGGTCCCTGGACCATTATGGTCAAATATCTTCTGATTAACGCGATAACCCCCGTTTTAATCCTCTCGGCCGTCCAGGTCCCTCGGGTGATCATATTGGAGGCGACTCTAAGCTTTCTCGGTCTGGGTGTGCCGGTCAATACTCCTTCGATTGGACTGGCCATTGCCCGGGGATATCAGGTCCTCTTTTCGGGCAGCTGGTGGGCTTCCATATTCCCTGGACTGGCCCTGATGTTCCTCGTGGCCTGCATTAACATCGTGGCCGACTGGCTCCGCGATGCTCTTGAACCCAGATCCCGGGAGCAAGTTTGACATGGGAAGACTCCTTACCATAGAGGATTTGAAGATTTACTTTCACATCCTGGCCGGAACGGTCCGGGCGGTGGATGGGATAAGCTTCCATTTGGACCAGGGTGAAACTCTGGGAATGGTGGGGGAGTCCGGTTGCGGCAAGAGCGTCACAGCTATGTCCCTGCTACAACTCATTCCCATGCCGCCGGGGGAACTCGCTGGAGGTCGGGCCGAGTTTGAAGGGAGGGACCTGCTGCGTCTCAATTCAGATCAGATTAGGCAGGTACGAGGGAACCGCATTTCGATGATCTTCCAGGAACCCATGACTTCTCTCAACCCCGTCTTCACCATCGGCAACCAGATCAAGGAAGCGATCCAGCTCCATCAAGGGTTGAATTCCGGCCAGGCAGAGGATAAGGCCGTGGAGATGCTCGACCTGGTAGGTATTCCCGACCCCCAAAGGCGGGTCGGAGAGTATCCCCATCAGCTCAGCGGAGGAATGCGCCAGCGAGCCATGATCGCCATGGCCCTTAGCTGTAATCCTGCTCTCCTCATTGCGGATGAGCCGACGACAGCCTTGGACGTGACGGTTCAGGCCCAAATTTTAGAACTGATGCTCGACCTGCAAGCAAAGATCAACATGAGCATCATGATTATTACTCATAATTTAGGGGTCATCGCCGAGATGGCCGAACGGGTTATTGTAATGTACTGCGGTAAGATCGTCGAATCCGCGGACGTGCGCGCCATCTTTCACCATCCCCTGCATCCTTATACGCGGCAGCTTTTAGCTTCCGTTCCCCACTTAGGAGCAGAGCAAGACCGGCTCCAGGAAATTCCCGGGGTTGTTCCCAGCCTTTACGCCCTGCCGCCAGGGTGCGATTTTCACCCCCGTTGTGCTGAAGCAACCGAGGCCTGTAAACTCCGGCTTCCTAAGCTGTTGGAGTTGGAGCCTGGCCATTGGGTGGCTTGCGGTCGTGCAGGGGGAGGGTCTAATGAATAACTCCTCCCTTTTAAGCGTTCGTGATCTGAAGAAGCATTTTTTATTGAAACGAACCTCTATTTTTGGGCCGCGAGATTGGGTTTACGCTGTGGATGGGGTGAGCCTGGAACTCCAGAAGGAAGAAACTCTGGGCTTAGTGGGCGAGTCGGGGTGCGGCAAATCGACCCTCGGTCGGACCATTCTCCATTTGATTAAACCTACTGCCGGCAAGATCTTCTTCGAAGGGCAGGACATCACCCAGTTAAAACCCGTTCAGTGGAAAAAGCTTCGGGCCGAGATGCAGATCATTTTTCAGGACCCGTACTCTTCGCTCAATCCCCGGTTAACCGTAGAGCATATCGTCGGCGATGCCCTCCGGACCCATGGATTGGCTGCCGCAAGCGAAGTGGCCGACCGGGTGGCGGGAATTTTAGAAAAGGTTGGTATCCACCGCGAGAAGGTGAGATGTTTTCCCCACGAATTCTCGGGGGGTCAGCGCCAGCGCATCGGGATTGCCCGGGCTTTAATCCTCAGACCCAAGCTTATCATTTGCGATGAGCCGGTCAGCGCCTTAGACGTGTCCATTCAGGCCCAGGTGATCAACCTCTTGGGTGACCTCAAGGACGAGTTTCACTTGTCTTACATTATGATTGCCCACGACCTGAGCGTAGTCAACCACGTCAGCAACCGGATTGCCGTCATGTATTTGGGCAAAGTCATCGAACTAACCTCAAATAAAAAACTGCTGGCTAAGCCGCTGCATCCTTACACCCAGGCACTTATGTCCGCCGTGCCGGTTTTAGATCCGGACAAGAAAAAGAAACGGATTATCCTGAAAGGGGATGTACCCAGCCCGATCAACCCTCCCTCAGGTTGCCGATTCCACCCGCGCTGCCCGCAGATCATGAACATTTGCTCCCAGGTTGAACCCATTTGGGCTGAAGTAGAGCCCAACCATTTCGCTATGTGCCACTTGTACGGGGCCTGTCAGCCCCAGTAAGAAGGGTTCAAGGGAATCCAGGGGCCAAGGATTCAAGGGTTCAATTGTGCAGAGCTGACAATATAGATACTGCGTGAGGCCGCAAGAACGTCATGAATTTGACTTTTTTCAAGGATGTGACTTGAAAAATTGAATCTAAAAAATTATTTTTTAATTCCAGGCTATAAAAAAATAAAAATATCAATTGGTTAAGATAAAAAAAGGATGATCGCTGGCTGGGGCATAAAATTTGCTCTTTATAAGAAAAACTTAGGCAACCTTACGGGTCATTAGGAATTTTTGAAGGAGCGTGAAAATGGCCTTCACAGGATCGATCCTGATCGTGGACGATGAACTGGGCCCCAGAGAAGCATTGCGTTTTATCCTTAAGCCTATGTATAAGGTTTATACGGCCGCCAACGGGGAAG
>JAOUFX010000127.1 GCA_029857975.1 Deltaproteobacteria bacterium
GAGCCACTGACTGCTTTCAAAGAATAGACTGACGACCCCATGCTCAAAATACATTTTTTTGCGCCTTAAAATAAGGTATTTACCCTATTTTTTAAGGGGGTTTTTTTAAATAAAATTAAATAGGATACAAGCCGAGGTTATATTCGAGAGACCCGTAACTTCGATGAAAATCGACATTTGCCTGAATCCTGATCGAACCTCGCACCGGAGATTTTCAACTTTTCAGGTTGGCCACAAAAACCTGACATTTCCGGCACACTTTCATTTTTTGGGACCAACTCGCTTTGGGCTTTCCCTGGCAGATCGTCCCATTGATGAACCAACAGATGTGCCCGGCAGCGAATTCCCAGGCCGGGCAGGCTTCTCGGGTCTGGGGTATGCAACCTCGAATCTCCCAGCAGGCTCGAGTATTTTCATCCCTTCTATTTTTCATGGCCACCAAAAAAAGCATCTGCCGCTCAATATGCACAGGAACCTTCCGCCATCCCTGTTCGAAGCTTTGAATCGCCCGGAGAGATATACCGAGGAGTTGGGACATTTGTTTTTGGGTTTTTCCAAGCCTTTGCCGAAAAGTCTGAATTTCTTTCGTATCCATGAGCACCTTCCCTTGGAGGCGATGAAAAAATTTAATCCTCCAAATTTTTTCTTGACATGATATATCACTTTGTGCTATTAAACAAACTTTTTTTTAATCCACCTTTTCGAGTTGCCAGCAATTTACGGAAAAATTGATCCTGAAGAAGTCGGTAAATGGGTAATCATTTATCCTAACCTCTTTGGGAAAATGTTCCTGATTTACAAGGGGAGGTCATGATGAAAAAATTCATAATCGTCCTTTCCATTTTCCCCATTTTTCTCTTTCTCTGGGGAGGCTTACGGCCCCAAGAGGTAGGTGGGAGTGATGGCACTGTGGGAGTGGAGGTCTGTAAAGGTTGTCATGAAGACCGCTACAACACTTACGCCATATCGACCCATTCCAAAAAAGGCATCCCCAACAGCCCGGCGAATAAGGAAGGATGCGAGACCTGTCACGGCCCGGGAGCTGCCCATGTGGAAAAAAGCGGGGAACGAGGTGTCGGCATCTTTATCTTTAGTAAAAAGATCGCCGATGCCAAATCCAAGTCGGCCAAATGCCTCTCCTGCCATGGGGAAACCAAAGACTTATCCTTTTGGGATCTCAGCAAACATAAGGTTTCCGATGTTTCCTGCGATAACTGCCACACCGTTCATTCCGGGACCCGAAAAAATTTAAAGGCCACGCAGCCTGACCTTTGCAATATCTGCCACCGGTCCATCCGCGCTCAGCAGAATAAAACCTCCCACCATCCTATCCGGGAAGGAAAATTAAAATGTACGGACTGCCATGATCATCATGGCGGATTCGGCCCCAAAATGATCAAGGCGAATGCTCCCAATGACCTCTGTTACCAGTGTCATGCGGAGAAAAGAGGCCCATACATGTGGGAGCATCCGCCGGTTGAGGAGAACTGTCTGAGCTGCCATACGTCCCATGGGAGCAATCATGCCAAGCTTCTGGTGAGTAGAGTACCGCAACTCTGTCAGAGCTGTCACGATTGGAGCAGACACCCTGGTACCATCTACACGGGTTTTGAGACTTTCCGGGGACCATCCAAATCGAACCGGATGTTTGCCCGGGCCTGTTTGAACTGCCATTCCGCCATTCACGGTAGCAACGGTCCATCCTTAAGGGGGAAAACCCATGTACGATAGAGGGGGTGAGTCGATGAAGTCAAAAGTTTTCATCATCGTGGTTATTTCCAGCCTGATGACCTTTCTGAACGTCTCTGCGGAAGAGATGAAAATAAGCGGCGAGGTTTCAGTTACCGCCCAACATCTGAATATAGAAGGTGAGAAGGCTAAGTTTAATGAATACCGGGACATCCGAGATGGTTTCTATGGAGACTTTGACTTTCAGTATGAAAGAGAAAAGTACTACATAGACTTCAAGGGCCAAGACGTAGGCCGAAAAACTCAAAGCTACGAATTTTCTGGGGGGAAATGGGGAAGTTTCAAATATGATTTTAGCTATGACCAACTCCCCCATAACTTCACCTATGGGGCCAAGACCTTTTATAGCGGCGTCGGCGGAGCCAATTTAACCTACCCAACTCATCCTCCGAGCACCGATATTTCTACCTGGAATACCTTCGATTATTCCCTGGAAAGGAGAAATTATGCTGGGGGGTTTAAGTTCGAATTGCTTAAGCCTTTTTATTTCCAGGCTTCCTTGTCCAAGGAAACGAGGAAAGGGATCTATCCCCTCGGAGCTGCGGGAACCACGCCTGGGGGAATCGCCATAGAACTCCCTGCGCCCATTGACTACAATACAGACAACCTGAAGCTGGAAGTCGGATATAATAAAAATCCCCTATCTCTATCCATGAGTTACCATTACAGCAGATTTCATAATGACAACAGTAACTTAAACTTCCGCAATCCGTCAACCGCCATTACTGCCGCCACCACCGACAGCTTTACCCTCCCCCCCAACAACGATTATTATAAGCTCGGCTTTCAAGGAGCGATGAAGCTCCCTTGGAACAGCAAGTTTAATCTGGATCTGTCCACCTCCAGCGCCCAATCCGACGCCACCCTTTTTGATTCCTATGTGAGCTCGGCAGGCGTTTCCAACATCACTCTCAGTGATAATGTATTCAATGGAAAAGTAGATACCCAGAGCTATAACTTTGTGCTGACCTCAAATCCCTTTTATTTTCTGGATGGCAAAGCGTTTTATAAATATTATAAAAAGGACAACAAGTCGGATAGGATCACCACTACGGATACCACCGCTTTGCCGGCTACCTTTGAAAACAACCTGTTTGGTTACCAGAAAGAAAAATATGGAGTGGAATTGGGCTTTAGACTCCCGGCGAGCTTCTACCTGAGCAGCGGCTATACTCGGGGCCAGATCAAGCGGGACAGAGAAGACATTCCGGAAAATGATGATGATATCTACAACATCAACTTAAGGTGGAGTGGGCTGGATTTCATGGTGGCCAAGGTTGGATATGAGAGACTCCACAGAAAAGCAGAATTCGAGTACCCTTCAGTTACCGGTCCTACAGATGATAAAAATATTGAAACCTATGTAAGGCGTTACGACGCTGCGGGTAAAGACCGAGACACCTACAAGGTCTCTCTTGAATTCTTTCCTATGGAGGACCTTAATTTCAGCCTCGGGTATAAACACAAAGATACCAATTACAAAGATACCATCCTGGGGTTGCAGGATGATAAGAGAGATGAATTCAGTGTAGATGCTGATTATTTAATCATGAAGCGGGTCAGACTTTTTGGTTATTTCGATTATGAATACGTGAAACTCCACCAATTTCAACGACAATTCCCCAATAATTTGGGCCTCGACGATCCTGCCCTGGCCCCAACTACAAACGCTTACAACTGGACGGTAACCCAGACAGAGAAAAACTATGCCTATGGATTAGGGGCAGAGGTTTTTATCCTCCCTAAAAAATTGACCCTTCGTGTACAGCATAACTCTGTCAAATCGGATGGGTTTGCGGATTATTCCTACCTCCTGGGCACTAACTCTCTCCCTGCTGGCCGGACCCAGGAGAATATTGATATCTCCGCCTGGGATAATTATCGACTCACTAACTTCCTGGTCAAGTTCGTTTACGACCTGAACAAATCGTTAACCTTTGCAGCGGGTTGGGCCTATGAGGAATACAAGTATGATGATGACCAGTATAATGAATACCAGTATGTCCCCGGCACCTCAGGGTCTAGTGGGGCCTATTTAACTGGAGCGTATAACGATCCGTCATACCGGGCCAACGTGTTCTTCTTGAGCACGACTTTTAAATTTTAATCAGCTTTAGAAAATAAAAACCTTGCCCAAAGGAGGGTGCAATGAGGTCCTCAGCGATAAAGAATTGGAAAGTAATGCTCCTTATGGGGTTAATCCTGGTCGGGTCCATCAGTGGATGCACGACCGGCAAGTGGGGTTTTATTGACAAGGACGAAAAAGTGGCCATCGAACAGAAATTTGAGGATGCGACTCCTTTTACCGAAGGATTGGCCGGAGTCAAGATTGGCACTAAATGGGGCTATATTGACAAGACCGGGAAAATCGTCATCGAACCCCAATTCGAAGCAGCCTGGCGTTTCCATGAAAAGCTGGCCGCGGTCATGGCTGCGGGGAAATGGGGTTTTATAGATAAAACCGGGAAATTCGTCATTCAACCCCAATTTGAGGATGCCTCTTCCTTCTCCGATGGACTTGCCCCGGTCGAGTTGGGGGGCAAGTGGGGATACATTGATAAAAGCGGAAAGGAAACGATCAAGCCTCAATTTGATTACGCTTGGCGCTTCTCCGAAGGACTGGCCGCGATAAAAATGGGCGGCCAATGGGGATTTATCGATAAAAATAGACAGATCGCCATCCAACCGCAGTTTGATGGAGTCTTATCTTTTTCCGAAGGAATGGCCGGTATAATCAAAGGGTCCAAGCGGGGTTTCATAGACCAGAGTGGAAAGGTCACGATTCAGCCTCAATTCGACAATGTATTATCCTTCTCTGAAGGCTTGGCACCGGTGAAGATTGGATTCCAGTGGGGCTATATCGATAAGACCGGGAAGCTCGCTATTCAACCGCAATTTGAAGTGGCTTTCCCCTTCAGCGAGGATGTCGCCCCTGTAAAGATAGCCTACAAGTGGGGTTATATTTTTAAAACAGGGCAGTTGGCCATTCGGCCGCGATACGACGGAGCTTATCCCTTTCATGACGGGCTCGCCATGGTTAAAATGGGTAGATCTATAGGCTATATCGATAAGACCGGAAGATACCTGCCCATTCTGTAATTCAGTGGCTGAGACTAAATGGGCCGGCATCCAACAAATAGTTTAGATCGAGGTCAATCCTACCCTTTTTACAGGGAATATTAAGTTTATGGGAATCGGCATGGGTTGCCATAAACCCACTTTCCTATCATTTCTCCCAATAATAATCTTATCTTTTCCTCATCCCAGGCATTCCCTTAAAAACCATCACGGAGAATAAATGATGCTGGACTCAAAAATAGGGTATTTACCCCATTTCTGTGAGGGGCTTTTTTTGGTATAAATAACTTATAGTGGCAAAAGTGGCAGAGAGCGGAAAGCGGAAAATGGATAGAGGATCTAAGGCTCGTTTCATTTTTCTGGAGGATGAAAAATGGCTAAGACCCTAAATATTCTCATCGGAGGAGAGGCGGGCCAGGGGCTGGTGACCGTTGGTGAAATCCTGGCCAAAAGTCTGGTGCGCGGCGGCTATTACATCGTGGTCACCCAGAGCTACATGTCCAGGGTTCGGGGTGGCCACAACACCTATGCCATCCGGGTGTCTACGGAAGAAATCTTGGCCCCGCAGGAACCAGTCGATCTTCTGGTCGCCCTGAACGACGAAACTCTTACCCTCCATCAAAAAGAATTAACCCCCCGGGGACGCATCGTGGCCGATCAGGGGTGTACTCTCGCAGAAGAAAACTGCCTTAAAGTCCCCTACGGCCATTTGGCTGCGGATAAATTCTCCAACATCGCAGCCCTGGGAGTGGTCTGCTCTCTCCTCGGGCTGGATGAAGCCTTGGTAGGTCGAACCCTGGAGGATTTTTTTGGAAAGAAAAAACCCGGTTTGGTTGAAGAAAACCGGCGGATTTTGAGTGAAGCTTTTCGGTGGACTTCCACTCAACCCCCTTTCTCCAGGAAACTCCCCCCTCTTTCCAAACCCCCTTCGCGGGTGATGATGCAGGGCAATGAGGCCATCGCTCTGGGGGCCATCTCCGCTGGGCTGAAATTTTTTTCTTTCTACCCTATGACGCCCTCCACTTCCATCGGCTTAACCCTTGCCCGGCTGGCCGGGAAAATGGGACTGGTTGTGGAGCAAGCCGAGGACGAGATCGCGGCCATCAATATGGCCATCGGTGCTTCCTTTGCCGGAGCACCCAGTATGGTGGCCACATCCGGAGGTGGATTTGCTCTGATGGTGGAGGGAGTGAGCCTGGCCGCCATGACCGAAACCCCCATCGTGATCGTAATTGCCCAGCGCCCGGGGCCGGCGACAGGCCTGCCCACCCGCACCGAACAAGGGGATTTAAACTTTGTCCTCCACTCCGGCCACGGGGAATTCCCGCGGGCCATTTTTGCTCCCGGAACCATAGAGGAATGCTTCTATCTCACCCGCCAGGCTTTTTCCCTGGCGGAAAAATACCAGGGGCCGGCGTTTATCCTCACCGATCAATTTCTTTCTGATTCCTATCGGTCGCTAAAGCCCTTGGAAGTGGAAACTTTACCCTCTATACAACCCCCGGTCGATGCGGTTTCTTCAGCCCTTCCCTACCGCCGGTTTGCCATCACGGACAGTGGCGTCTCCCCCCGTCTCCTTCCCGGTCTGAGCGAACATCTGGTGGTGGCCGGAAGCGATGAGCATACCGAGGACGGGCATCTCACTGAAGACCTTTCGGTTCGGAAACAGATGGTTGAAAAGAGACTGAAAAAAATGGATGGGATCCGCCGGGAAGTTATCCCTCCGCAGCACGCAGGCGACCAGAATCCAGACCTTCTATTGGTTTCCTGGGGGTCGAGCAAGGGATCATGCCTGGAAGCCGCTTCCATGATGAGGTCCTCTGGCCGGCGGGTAGCCACCCTTCATTTCTCCCAGGTATGGCCTCTGGTCCCCGAGCAATTTATGGGTTTCCTTCAAGCCGCCCGAAAGGTGGCTGGCGTGGAGGGGAATGCCACTGGACAATTAGCCAGCCTCATCCGCCAGGAGACAGGGTTTGAATTTCATCAACGGGTAAACCGGTATGATGGCCTTCCGATCACTCCGGAGTATATCCTTCGGGAATTAAAGTGAGGAAAAAAACATGGTGAAGCTCGAAGATTATGGAAACTATGAAACGGCCTGGTGTCCGGGCTGCGGAAATTTTTCCATCCAAAAGGCCGTAAAAAAGGCTTTGGTTGCGAGCCAGTTGCCGCCCCAGCGGGTTCTCTTTGTTTCGGGGATCGGGCAGGCTGCCAAAG
Source organism: Deltaproteobacteria bacterium (assembly GCA_029857975.1). The sequence continues at coordinate 7,045 of JAOUFX010000127.1, forward strand.
CCCCCCATTATCTGAACGTGAACCTCTTCGACGGTTTGCACGGTCGATCCCTGCCGGTGGCCACCGGAGCCAAACTTACCAACCCGGGATTAACCGTTATCGTCGAGAGCGGGGACGGCTGCAATTACGGCGAGGGAGGAAATCACTTTTTGGCGGCCATCCGCCGCAACATAGATGTAACTCTGCTGGTTCACAATAACCAGGTCTATGGGTTGACCAAAGGTCAAGCCAGCCCCACT
>JAOUFX010000128.1 GCA_029857975.1 Deltaproteobacteria bacterium
TGCCCGACCGAGGCGATTCGGATTCGCCAGGGCAGAGCCGAAGTCATGCTTCACCGCTGTATTCAATGCGGGGAATGCATCCGGGTTTGTCCTCGCGAGGCCTGGAAAGTACGCTCAAATTCTTATGAAAAAGTAAAAAAGGAAGGGAGAGCCGTGGCCATTTTAGACCCAGTGGTTTTTTGGCAGTTCGGCAGCCGAATCACTCCCCGGAGAGTGGCCGAAGCTTTCCTGGAGATTGGATTTACCGCTGTTCAGGAGCTGGGCAAAGCTCTGCAAATTTATGGATCAGCTGTCTCCTTTTATCTGGCTTCTAAAGAAAAATCCATACCTCCCATTTCTTCAACCTGTCCGGCAGTGGTGCAATTGGTGCAAGTAAGGTATCCATCGCTAATCGAAAACCTGGTTCCTATCATTCTTCCCCATCAAATCATGGCCCAGCATAAGCAAAAAGGGGGTCATGGAGACCTGGCCAACGGTTGGTATTATATCGTTCCTTGTCTAGCCCAGGCAGAGGCCGTACAAGGGTTATTCTCCAAAGAAGGAATGTTGGCAGAAGCCATCCCCCTGGTCGATCTTTATAACCCATTGAAAGCCATAGTCCGGCGAAAAAAGAAAATTTCTGAAGACTCTCCATGGCCCGAGACTGCAATTTCCGGGATGAAGTGGGCTATTGCCGGTGGAGAAAGCAAGGAGATAGGATTACCAGCCACCTTGATTGTGGATGGGATCCACCATGTGGCCAGAATCCTGGAATTGGCGGAGAGCGGACTGCTGGATGAAGTTCGGTTTATCGAAGCCTGGGCCTGCCCGGGTGGATGCCTGGGTGGACCGCTGACCGTCCAGAATCCCTTTTGGGCCAAATATCATTTAGAAGAGTGGCTAAGGAAAAATGAAAAAGGAGCGGGAGAGAAGAGGAAAAAGGTTTCTTTAGACAAGGAGAGTTTGCGGTGGAAGGGTCCTGTCCATTCCCGGCCTGGGATGCGTTTGGATGAGGATCTAAAGACGGCCATGGAAAAATTGCGCCGCATGGATGAGATCGTAAAAAAATTTCCGGGAATCGACTGCGGGGCTTGCGGATGTCCCAGTTGTTTAGCTTTTGCCGAGGATGTGGTCCAGGGACACGCTCGAGAAAAAGAATGCCTCTCTTTCCCTTACCTCTCCCCCCCAACGAGAGAGAAGGTGGGTGGAGGGGAAGGATAAAAAGGAAATCCCTATTCAATTCAATTAAACAGGTGATTGATCAATGAAACTAAAAGATTTAGCAGGACACTTGGAATGGGAACTCATGACCCGGAACGTACCGGTAGAAGCCGAGGTCAAAACCGGATACGCCTCCGATCTTTTGAGCGATGTCTTAGCCAATTCCATCGAAGGAGACCTGTGGGTGACCCGGCAGACGCATCTAAATATCGTAGCAATCGCGGTAATGCGGGACCTTTCGGGGGTACTCTTGGCCAATGGAGCGAAGCCAGATCCGGACACGATCGAGAAAGCCGTGGAAAAGATGGTGCCTATCTTCCGCACCCACCTGCCAACTTTTGAAGTGGTAGGTCGGCTTTATCAGCTGGGAATTTCTGGAGAGCGTTAAAAGATGCAAGAACTCTCCATGCATATTTTGGATATTGTCCAAAATTCCCTAGCTGCGGGGGCAACGCGAGTCGAAATCAAGATTGGGGAAGTTTTGGCGGAAGATCTTTTAATGATTAAAGTAAGAGACAACGGCCGGGGAATCTCTCAGGAGGTTTTGTCGCGAGTGATGGATCCTTTTTTCACTTCGCGAACAACCCGCGAAGTTGGGTTAGGCCTAGCCCTGTTCAAGGAGGCTACCGAGCGTACGGGGGGCTACCTGGAGGTTCATTCCGAAGAAGGGAAGGGAACGTGGGTATTGGCCTGTTTTCATCTCAATCATTTTGACCGGGCTCCATTGGGTGACATGGGAGAAACCCTGGGCGTTCTCATCTCCGGCAACCCCGAGGTGGACTTCTTTTACGAACATCGGGTGGATGGTCAGATTTACTTGCTGGACACCGGGGAGATGCGAGAGATTCTCGGGCCAGTCGGCCTGGACGACCCGTCGGTATTAGATTTTGTGCGGCAGGACATTCAGATCGGATTGAAAAAGATTGGGGCGGCTACCTTTCCCCAAGTTATGGAGGTGTTGAGGTGAACGTCGAAGAGCTGAAAAAAATTAGAGAAAAAACCCAAAGGGAGATGGACCTCCGCAATGGTGAGAAGGCCATCAAAGTCGTGGTAGGTATGGGAACCTGCGGTATCGCTGCGGGAGCCCGTCCCGTCATGGCAGCGATCAAGGATGAATTGGCCCGGAAGAGTGTTCAAAACGTAACCGTCGTCCAGAGCGGGTGTGCCGGATTCTGCGAGCAAGAACCCCTAATGGATATTTTTCGACCCGGCGAAAAAAAGGTGACTTACGGTAAGGTCAGTCCTGATAAGGCTCGGAAGATCGTGGTGGAACACATCTTGGGGGGACGGGTAGTGAACGAGTTCGTTTTCGCCCAGGAAAAATAAAGGCCTAAGGAGCAGGGTGTGAGGCGTTAGGGGTTCAACATAAAATGATAGCGCAAAAGGAGAGAAATCAAATGATGGCTCAAATAATTCATGGCGCACAACCCGAGCCAGCGGAAGAAGTATTGTACGAAGAGTTGAAGAAGATTATCGCCCAAAACAAAGATAAGCCGGGAGCCCTGATCCTGGTTCTGCATAAGGCTCAGAATCTTTTTGGTTATCTTCCCCGGGAGGTTCAGCGCCAGATCGCCGATGGCCTGGGCATTCCATTGAGCGAAGTTACGGGGGTGGTGACTTTTTATTCTTTTTTCAGCATGGTTCCCAAAGGTCGCCACAGTATTAAGATCTGCCTGGGTACTTCGTGTTACGTTCGGGGAGGGCAGAGACTGCTGGGGGAGTTGCAAAAGAAGCTGCATGTCCCAGTAGGGGGGACGACGGAGGACCGGAGGTTTTCTCTGGAAGTGGTCCGTTGCATAGGGGCTTGTGGGCTCTCCCCGGCCATGACCGTGGGAGAAGATGTATTCGGGCGGGTGAAAAATACGAAGCTGGGTGAGATTTTGGAAAAATACAATTAATGATTGCAGATTGCGGTATGCGGCATAGAAAGAAATAACAACTTCAATCGAATTGGACACAGATTCACCCCGTAAGATGTTTACTATCTGACAGGGTAAACACAGATTTTTAGGATATTAACAGGATGAGGAGAAAATCCAATTCACCGTTACTCCCGCAAAAGCGGGAGTCCATAAGCCCGGGAAAAGACTGGATTCTTGCTTCCGCAGAAATGACAAAACAAGGCCGGAAAGGGCTTTTTCATCAACCTGTTAATAAAAAAATAGTTATCTGTTGTAATCTGCGTCCTATTAAATTTATTGTATAAGAATTTCCTTATTGGACACAGATGAACACAGATTTTCAGGATATAAAATACAGAAAATAGTTATCTGCCTTTATCCGTGGAAATCTGTGTCCTAATGAATTGAAGTTTTTTTGAATTGCGGAGGTTGATTCATGGAAATTTGGCGGTCTCATGTTTTAGTCTGCGCCGGGGCAGGGTGCGTTTCTTCGGGATGCCGCGAGGTTCGCGATAATCTGGTCCAGGGGGTCATGGAATTTGGTCTACAGGGTGAAGTGAAAGTCATCGAAACTGGTTGCATCGGATCATGTGACCTTGGCCCGATCGTGGTAGTTTATCCCGAGGGAGTTTTTTACCAAAAAGTTAAAGCCGAAGATGTCCGGGTCATTGCCGAGGAGCACTTATTTAAGGGAAGAGTGGTTGAACGTTTGCTTTACACTGAGCCCACAACCACCCAGATCATTCCGACCTTTAAAGAAATCGATTTCTTTAAACTTCAGGAGAAAATCGTCCTGCGGAACTGCGGATTGATTGATCCCATGAACATCGAAGAGTACATTGCCCGGGAAGGGTACGAGGGACTGGCCCAGGCTCTCACTCGCAGGACTCCCCAGGAAGTGGTCGAAATAGTCCAACGCTCCGGACTTCGAGGCAGGGGCGGTGCGGGTTTCCCCGCCGGTACCAAGTGGCAGTTTACCCAGCAAGCCCAAGGATCACCAAAGTACGTGGTCTGCAATGCCGATGAAGGAGATCCCGGAGCTTTTATGGACCGATCTGTGCTGGAGGGTGATCCCCACAGCGTAATCGAAGCCATGGCCATTGCAGGTTATGCCGTTGGCTCCAGCCAGGGGTATGTTTACGTGCGGGCAGAATATCCTTTAGCCATTGTGCGCTTAAGTCATGCCATTGAGCAGGCTCGCCAATATAAATTTTTGGGAGAAAAGATCTTTGAAACTGCTTTTGATTTCGATCTGGAGATTCGCATTGGAGCCGGCGCCTTCGTTTGCGGTGAGGAAACCGCTTTGATGACTTCCATCGAAGGCAAACGAGGAGAGCCCAGGCCCCGACCCCCTTTCCCGGCAGTCGCCGGCCTTTGGAAAAAACCTACACTCCTGAACAACGTAGAAACCTATGCCAGCATTCCCCCGATCGTTATTAAGGGGGCGGAATGGTATCGCCATTTCGGCACGGGAGGTAGTCGGGGAACGAAGGTTTTCGCCCTGGCCGGAGATATCAATAACGCGGGACTGGTGGAGATTCCTATGGGAACAACCCTCGGAAAATTGATTTACGATGTGGGAGGTGGAATCCGGGGAAAAAAGAAGTTTAAAGCTGCCCAAATCGGCGGGCCGTCCGGTGGGTGTATCCCGAAAGAACACCTGAACATATCCCTGGATTATGAGTCCGTAAAAGAGGTAGGGGCCATTATGGGTTCGGGGGGTCTCATCGTCATGGATGAAAACACCTGTATGGTCGACCTGGCCCGCTTTTTCATGGATTTCATTCAGGACGAATCCTGCGGTAAGTGCCCCCCTTGCCGGATTGGCAGCAAACGCATGCTGGAGATCCTGCGGAGGATCACCCAGGGGCAGGGGCAAGCGGGGGACATTGAACAGCTCCTTGAGCTTGGCGAACGGATTCGCGAGTCGGCCCTTTGCGGATTGGGTCAGACAGCTCCCAACCCCGTCCTTTCCACCTTACGCTTTTTCCGGGAGGAATACGAAGAACACATCCAACACAAATATTGCCGGGCTGGTGTTTGCCAGGCCTTATTTGACGCCCCCTGCCAGAATGCTTGCCCCGCAGACAACAATGCCTGGGGCTATGTTACTTTGATCAGCGAAGGGAAATTCAAAGAGGCCATCGCGGTGATCAAAGAAAGGAACCCTTTTCCCCAGACCATGGGGCGGATTTGTTTCCATCCCTGTGAAAGCAAATGCCGGCGCGAGCAGGTGGAATCCCCGGTAGCCATTTGCGCCCTGAAACGCTTTGCGGCGGATTATGACCTGGAATCTAACGATCCCTACTTTCCTGAGGTGGCCCCGAGAAAAGCAGAGAGATTGGCGGTTGTCGGCGCAGGACCGGCCGGGCTGGCCGCAGCTTACTTCTTGGCCCTCAAAGGATATCCCGTTACAGTTTTTGAAGCTTTGCCCATAGCCGGAGGCATGATGGCCGTAGGTATCCCAGAATACCGATTGCCCCGAAAAGTATTACAGGGAGAGATTGAAACTATCCTGAGATTGGGCGTTGAATTGCGCCTGAATTCGCCCGTGAACGATCTAAAAGCTCTCCAAGCCCAAGGATTCAAGGCGGTTTTCCTGGCCACGGGTGCGCACAAAGGCCTGAAGCTGGGAATTGCCGGCGAGAGGCTGAAAGGGGTTTTGGATGGAGTCTCTTTTCTACGCGATGTCAACCTGGACAAACCGGTAAAAGTCGGTGAGCGCGTGGCCGTGATTGGCGGCGGAAACGTGGCCATCGATGCCGCCCGGACTGCCCTACGCCTGGGGGCCAGAGATGTGCAGATTTTTTATCGCCGCCAGCGTGAGGATATGCCGGCGGCTGACTGGGAACTTACTGCCGCCGAGAAAGAAGGGGTGAAAATCCATTATCTGGTCGCCCCGGCCCAAATGTGGGGGGGAAACGGCGGCCGGGCCAGGAGAATGGAGTGTCGGCGGATCGTTCTGAGTGATTTCGATCCCAGCGGGCGCAAGCGCCCCGTAGCCATTGCCGGTTCGGAGTTTGAGGTAGAGGTGGATACAGTGATCGCGGCGATTGGTCAGGTTCCGGATACGGAATGTTTCCGAGGCAATGGATTCCGGTTTGATTCCAGCGGAGCGTTTCTTGTGGACCCAGAAAATATGGCGACTGGAACACCTGGGATTTTCGCCGGTGGTGACAACGTGCGTGGACCGGCTTCGGCCATCGAGGCCATTGCTGACGGGCAAAAAGCCGCTATGGCCATCGACAGATTTTTAGGAGGCGACGGGTTATTGCCGAATCCATCCAGGGAGAGTCTGAAGGGGATGAAAGTCTCTTACGATGAGGAGTCTTATGCCGAGGAGCGTCCGCGCGTCTCCGTGCCTCAGATTCCTTTGACTGACCGCTATCATAACTTCCGGGAAGTGGAGGTAGGGTACACAGCCCGTCTGGCGGTGGAAGAAGCCAAGCGCTGCCTCCACTGCTATCGCCAGGAATAAGAAGACCTTACGCCCCCTGGGGCTGAAATATCGGGTTCGGATAAGGAGATTGAAAATGAGCATGGTTCGTTTGACCATTGACGGGAAAGAAATTGTGGTTCCAGCGGGCATGACGATTCTGGAAGCGGCCAAAGCCGCCAACATTCGTATCCCGACTTTATGCTATTATCCGGAAGTACAGGCCATCGGCGCCTGCCGGGTTTGTTTGGTTGAAGTTGAAGGAAATAGAAACCTTCAGGCATCCTGTGTTTTCCCGGCGGCGGAGGGATTGGCCGTGCAGACCAACTCGGAAAAAATACAAAAGGCCCGTAAATTTACGGTGGAATTGTTACTTTCCGCCCACCCCCAGGAGTGTTTGACTTGTTCCAAGAACCTAAAATGCGAACTGCAGCGGCTGGCCGAAGAATTGGGGATTCGGGCAATTCCATTTCCCGGGGAGAAACCAAAACCTCGCCTCGATGAATCCACTCCTTCCATTTACAGGGATTCGAGTAAATGCATCCTTTGCCGGCGCTGCGTGACGGTCTGCCAGGAAATCCAGCAGGTGGGTGCCCTAGCCCCCCAGGAGCGTGGTTTTGATACTTACATCGGGCCAGCTTTTGGAGAGGATTTGGTTGATGTGGCCTGCGCCCTTTGTGGCCAGTGTATCAACGTTTGCCCGGTGGGAGCGTTAACCGAAAGGGATTATACCCAAGAGGT
>JAOUFX010000129.1 GCA_029857975.1 Deltaproteobacteria bacterium
GGCCAACAGGCTCTCTTTATCAACCTTAATTTCCTTCTGCTCAGGACTCTCCAGCAAGGAGAGGGGTGGGAGCACATAAGAACCCCGGGAATCTAAGAAGGTGAAATGTTCCTGTTTTTCCCGCACGACCGGGACGGATTCCGCTCCAACTCTTTCTTCCCCGGCCCCTTCTTTCTTAATGATTAAAGGAGGAGCGCTTTCTTTTTCTTTCCTGGGTTCTTTCGCTTGTTTTCTTTTGGTACTCAATGCGCGTTTCCATAGCTTCGGCCACTGGTTGAGGAGCATCAAAAAGAAGTGGCTTATGGCCTTGATCATTTCTGCCCAGGAGAGTTTGGTCAAAACCATAGCGGATATAACCAGTACCACCGCAAAAAGGATTAAAGTCCCGCTGATATTCAGATACTTCTCTGTGATCCGGATGCAGAAATAGCCCAATGCCCCCCCGCTGTCGATCTTCGCTCCCCAAATATTCATCTTTCCTAAGCCGAGAGAAAGCAGCCCGCTGGCCGTAATGATGAGTCCGGCCAAAGAAGCTATCTTGGCGGGCGGGAAGGAAATTTCCGAAGAAAGAAAGAGCTTCAAAGAAAAAAGAATAAAGAAAAGCGGCCACAGAAATGCGGTTAAACCGAAAGTCTGGAGGAAGATATCGGCAAGGTGAGCTCCGACGAAGCCGGCAAGGTTAGTGGCTTTCTGTGGCTCCGAGGGCTGATGGTTGAAAGAAGGGTCATCGGGGTTAAAGGAAACAAGGCTGATGGCCAGAAGGACGGCAATGGCCACCAGGAGAATCCCCAGGATTTCCTTTTTTAAACTGGACCCTTCGGAGCGGGATATTCTGCCCATTTTTAATAATAATAATAGAGAAATAGGCGAATGTCAAAGGAAAACCAACTTCCTAAAAACCAGTTGCGAGTTGCGGGTTACGAGTTTCAGGTTTTAATTTTTCGTTTTAAGGCTTTTTATGATTGTATCCCGCACCTTTTCCATTAAGGGGCGGGCTTCGCGCAGCGAAAGGTTGAGGGTTGGGATGGGCTGGCCAAGATTCAACTCCATTACGCCGGGCCAGAAACACCAGCCGGTTCGGGGAAGCATATTATAAGTTCCGGAAATGGAGACCGGAACAATCGGAGCCTTGGCCTGCAGGGCCAGGAGAAAAGCCCCACCTTTGAAGTCTTGCACCTGGCCGTCAGGCGTGCGAGTTCCTTCAGGGAACACGACGATGGAAATCCCCTTCTTTAGAAGAGCGACTGCTTTCTTCAAACCCTTCAGGGCTGACTTGGCATTATCTCTGTCGATCAGGATGTGTCCGGAGGAGGACAGGAACCATCCAAAAACCGGAAACCGGAGGAGAGATTTTTTGGCTATGAACCGTACTGGAAATGGAGAAGCAGAAATGATTCCGGGGATATCCAGAATACTGGCATGGTTGGATATCAGGATGTAGGCCTGCTCCTTTTTTAGGTATTCCAAGCCCTTCGGGCGCAGGCGGATGCGGTTGGTGCGCAGGAGCCAGTTGACCCACGTTCGCTGAAAAATGGAGGGCCATCGCCCGGATGGATCCAACAGGCAGCTGACGATAGCCGGTGGGGCCAAAATGGCTGTGTAAACCATTGCGGAAAAAATTAAGAATAAAGCACGAACAAAAGCAAAAAACTGAAAAGAAATTTTTTTCACCCATGGAGGAAAGGTGGAGGTTGAAGGAATAAAAGGAGCTGGATGTGGCGGATCGCCAACTATCCAGCTCCCCATGGTTCTATGGGTTAAATCTCTACCTTATTTCTTGAATGACATGTCAAAAACACATAAGCGTTCATCGGTGCGGGCTTTCCAGTTTAACCGCGCACTCACGCCGTAAATATCAACCTGCTGGTAGCACCAGGCCCATGGAATTTCTTCCTTGATGACCTTCATCGCATCGGAGTAAATCTTCTGCCGTTTCTTCGGATCCATGGTGCTGATCCCCTGGTCAATCAAGGCGTCGAGCTTGGGGAAAGAAACGTTGGAGAGTAATTTCCCGGTGCGCATCAAAGGGTTGATGGTGAAATCGGCGTCGAAGCTGGTGTTTCCCCAACCCAAAAGATAAGCTGGAGTGCCAGTATGAGCGTACATCATAGACATATAGGTTCCCCACTCGTGGGTCTTTGCGGTGGCATTGATGCCGATTTTCCGCAGGTCTCCGGCGGTCGCCTCAGCCATTTCCTTGTCGTTCAAGTACCTCCCGTTGGGGGAATTGAGGACAAAGTCAAACCCTTTGGCGTATCCGGCTTCCGCTAAAAGCTTTTTGGCTTTTTCCGGATTGTATTCATAGGGTTTGACGGCTGGGTCGTAGCCAAAATGTTTCGGGGTAAGAGGAGAACCCAATAGGACGCCATTGCCTTCGAGGACTTTTTTAATATTGGTCTTCAGGTCAATTCCCATCGCAATGGCCTGACGTACTTTTTTATCCGCCACCGGTCCTCCCTTGGTTGTATCAAAAGCTATAAAAATGACCCGCACGCTGGGCACCTTGGAAACAAAAGAACGCCCTTTCCAATCCATCAATTTCATGAGATGGGGGGGGATATTGGTGATGATATCGGCCTCCTGGGTCTGCAGGGCAGCCACGCGGGTAGTGGCTTCGGGGATGGGGCGGAACATGACCTTCTTGATTTTAGGCGCCCCGCGGAAGTAGTTCTCGTTGGCTTCGAGAAGAATATGGTCGTCTTTCACCCAGCGGACAAACTTGTAAGGCCCCGTCCCAACCGGATTTAGGCCGAACTGGACCGGCCCTTTCTCCTTGAAATATTTGATGGGAAGCGGCTGGCCGTAAATGGCCAACATGGCATCCATCACCGGATAGGGTTTCTTGGTGTGAATGCGGAAGGTATAATCATCCATCACCTCCACATTCTCAATGATCCCCTGAAAGACCGTCTGTCTCAGCTTGTTCTTGGGGTCGGCCATGCGCTCCAGGGAGAATTTGAAGTTTACCGCAGTACAATCTTCGCCGTTGTGGAATTTCACCCCCTTGCGGATCTTGAACTCCCAGGTCTTGTCGTTGACGATCCGGTACGACTCAGCCAAGAGGTTCTCTATCTTAATATCGGGAGTTCTCTGCAGGAGACAGTCAAACAGCTGAATGTGAACATTCCAGGCCGGCGTTTCCATGTGATTGTGCGGGTCCATGGTCGTGGGGTCCACCCCCTGGACCAAGACCACCGTGTCCTTGTCCCGGGCTGCATAGGACAGGCCGAAACTCAACAAAACAAGCGGTAGAATCAGAAATAAGACCATTCCCTTTTTCATTGGCGTTCCTCCTTTTCTTTTATTTTTGCCGGTTAAGCATCCTTCAACATTTTACAATTTTCAATTTGCAATTTACAATTGTGTTAGCCTGGGGTCCAGCATATCCCGCAGCCAGTTGCCCAGGAGGTTGATTCCGAGGACAACCAGCATGATGACCAGGCCGGGGAAAGTGGCCAGCCACCAGGAGGTGATTAGGTAGACCCGGCCGTCGGCCAGCATCCCTCCCCAGGTTGGGGTGGGCGGCTGGATTCCCAGCCCTAAGAAGCTGAGAGCCGCTTCCATGATGATCATGCGAGCCATCTCTAAAGTGATAATTACAATAATGGGAGGAACCACGTTGGGCAAGAGATGATTGAAAATAATTCGGCCGTTGGACCCTCCCAGCGCCCGGACAGCCATTACGTATTCCTTCTCCCTCAAGGAAAGAACTTCGGCCCGCACGACCCGGGCATAGATCACCCATCCGGTGATTCCCATGACGATGATGATATTTTGCAGATTGGGCCCCAGAACGGCAATAATGGCAATGGCCAGAAGAATAAAGGGAAAGGCCAATTGGACGTCGGCCAGGCGCATAAATACGCTGTCGATCTTCCCGCCGTAAAAACCGGAGAAAAGACCGATGATGGTCCCCAGAACAGCGGAAAAGGCAACGGCGGAAACACTGACCACGATAGAGATCCTTGCGCCATAGATCAATCGGCTGACAATATCCCGGCCTAAGTGGTCAGTCCCTAAAAGGTAATCGGGATTTGCCCCGGCTTGGCCCAAGGGAGGAAGAAGCCGTTTTTCTACGTCTTGGAGAATGGGGTCATGGGGGGAAATCAAGGGAGCGAGAACAGCTGAAAAAATAACTCCCAAAACCATGATCAGGCCAAAAACGGCCCCTTTGTTTTCAAGCAGCTTGCGCAGGACTTTCTGCCCTCGGGTGACTCTTCGCTCCTCTCCCACGAAGTCTAAAGTTTTGGCGGCCTTCTCCAAAAAATCCATGATCTATTGTTTCACCCCAACTTTACCCGCGGATCCAGGTAAGTATAGAGAATATCAACTACCAGATTGACGAGGACAAAAATCGATGCCAGAAGAAAGACCGCTGCCTGCACTACCGGATAATCCCGGTTGTATATCGCCTGCACGGCTAAACGCCCCACCCCCGGCCAGGCGAAGATGGTCTCCGTGATCACCGCTCCCCCCAGGAGGGTCCCCAATTCCATGCCCACGATCGTTACCACGGGAATTAAAGCATTCTTCAGGGCATGTTTCAGAATAACCTTTCTTGGGCTCAGTCCTTTCGCCCGGGCGGTTTTCATGTACTCCTGCCCGAGAACCTCAAGCATGCTGGAGCGCATCATCCGGGCCGTCCGGGCCATACTGAACATGCCCAGGGTGACCGCGGGAAGGATCAGGTGTTGAAGAGTTCCCCGGCCGGAAGAAGGAAACCACTGGAAGGTCACCGAAAAGACGAGGATCAGCATTATCCCGAGCCAGAAGACGGGGGTGGACTGCCCGAGGAGGGCGCCGGTCATCCCAATATGATCCAGGATGGAGTTGCGGCGGATGGCGGATATAATCCCCACGGGCACGGCGATGATCATCGCGATGATCATCGCCGTTATGGTCAACTGGATGGTGGCCGGCATGCGTTCCAGTACTAGGTCCAAAGCCGGCTGGCTGTGGCGAAAGGACAGGCCAAAATCTCCATGGAGCGTGCCTTGGAAAAATCTCCAGTATTGAACCAGCAAAGGGTCGGTGAATCCCATCTCCTTGCGGAATTGAGCGACCTGCTCGGGGGTGGCGTCCATGGGCATCAGCAGGGCTGCCGGGTCGCCGGTGAGGTGGAGGATGATGAAAACCACCACCGAGATGCCGATGAGGACGAAAATGCAATGGAATAACCTTTTTAATATATAAGACTTCACAAGGTAAACCGCACGGTGGGGTTTTTAAAACACCCCAAAATTTGCAAAGTACTCCATCCAATCGAAATAAAAAGATATTATATAACATAAAGATCTCTCCAGAGCAATGGAATATTCGTATTCACCCATGCTTCGCTTGATGAGAAAAAGATTGACATCCCTTTGAAACTCTTGCTATCTTTTATTTACCGCAGGAAAATTCCGGGACCTTCGGGTCAAAAAAATTCCTAACGGCGGGTTGAGAGTGACGAAAATAATTTTTATCATTCTCCTTATTATCCTTGGGGCGACTTTCTGTACTTTAAACCGGCAGGAAATTTCACTTGGTTATTTCTTCGGGTGGCGGACGGGTTCCTTTCCCCTTTTTCTGTTAATTCTGGGTTCTCTTATCGCCGGGATGTTAGTGGGATTTTCAATAGGTTGGGGAGAAAGGCGGAAACTCCGCGCGAAGGCCCGCGACATGGGGGAGCAAGTCAAAGCATTGCAAAAAGAGGTTGAACCCCCGCCCTCGAAGGAGGAAAACCTTGAATCTTCGACGATATCCCCGGAAGCCCCAAAGCCTCCCCTTGTCTGAGGCTGACTCCTGCAGGAGCAAGATGAACCTTGCCTGATTTAGTCATCTTCCTTACCAACTATTCTGAGCAGTTTATTTACGCTGGGCTTTTCCTGATTCTTTTTTTATGCGGATTGGGTTTGCCAATCCCGGAAGAGCTTACTTTACTCGCCGGCGGGTTTTTCGTTTATTTGGGGATTATCAGTTTCTACCCCACCCTGGCCACTGTATTCGTTGGCGTTTTAATCGGAGATATGACCATGTACTCCATTGGGCGGAAATGGGGACAGGGCATCATCACCCACCGGCAAATGCGGAAAATTTTTTCTGAAAGCCGCTTGGAGCGGGCGAAGCAATTTTTTGGCGATCATGGGAGTAAGACCATCTTCATCGCCCGATTTCTATCCGGTTTCCGAGTGGCCGCATTCCTGGCAGCCGGAACAATGGGAATGAAGCCTGGGAAGTTCTTAATCCTCGATACCCTGGCCGCTCTCATCATGGTTCCCCTTCTTCTTCTTCTGGGGTATTCTTTCGGAGCGAATATCGGCTGGTTAACCGAACTCTTTACCCGCATCGATTTTCTCCTCAAGGTGGGAGCTGTCCTGGGCGGGGTGGCCGCGCTGGTGTATTTTCTTTTGAAGAGGAAAAAATCCACCGCCCATAGATGAAGCCCCGGTGTTCTCGCCCTTTCAGAGTTGACTCCCAGCCAATGAAATGATAACTTAATTGTAAAAAACAGGTTACATGTTGCGGGTTATGTGTTGCGTAAGCCGTAAACACCATACAGAAAAGGGTTCTTGGGATAAGGTTCAGCGAAAGGGAACGTTATTATGCTGGACTTGAAGTTTGTTCGCGAACATTGGGAGGAGGTGAAAGAAAAGGTCGGCCGTCGAGGTCAGGCCATTGGCTGGGATTCTTTTGCCCGTTTGGATTCCAAACGCCGGGAGATTTTGCAGGAAACAGAATCGCTGCGGGCGCAGCGTAACCAGGTTTCCGACCTGATCGCGGGAAAAAAGAAAAAAAAAGAAGATGCTTCCCCGGAGATCGCCCAGATGAAGGAAGTATCTTCCCGGATCAAGGAACTGGAAGTCAAGTTGAACGCGATAGAAGAGGACCTCCGCGGAACCCTGATGGTGATTCCCAACATCCCCCACGAGAGTGTGGTCATCGGCCGGGAGGAGGCCGACAACATCGAAGTGCGCCGGTGGGGAACGATTCCGGAATTTTCATTCCCCCCCCGACCGCACTGGGAAATCGGGGAAGCTTTAGATATTCTGGATTTCGACCGGGGTGCGAAGATCACCGGAGCGAGGTTCACCCTGTACAAAGACGGGGGAGCGAGGATGGAAAGGGCCCTGATGAATTTCATGCTGGATTTGCACACGGGTTCGCACGGCTACCGCGAGGTTCTGCCCCCCTTTCTGGTAAATCGCAAGACCATGACGGGAACCGGCCAGCTTCCCAAGTTCGAGGAGGATTTGTTCAAACTGGACGAGCCGGATTATT
>JAOUFX010000130.1 GCA_029857975.1 Deltaproteobacteria bacterium
CCGGTGGTGATCAGAACTCGGCACCTTTCAACACCCATTAGCAATACCTATGCGAGTCGGCTCATTTATAACATATTGCCCGCAGCCATCGTTACCACGGGGGAAGAGATCCGGCAGAAAATGATTCATGACCTCCGGTTTGACGGCGCAAAAATATGGTCGATCCCGACGGGGGTAGATGGCCAGCGATTTAATCCCGAAAAAGTGAAGCCGGTTTTAAAGCGAAACGGTTTTGTCGCTGGAATGGTGGGTGTCCTTCGGAGTTGGAAAGGGCATTCTTATTTCATTGAAGCCGTCAGCCATATCTTGAAGGCGATTCCGGACTCCCGCTTTTATATCATCGGAGACGGACCCCAACTACATAAAGTAAGGAATATGATTCGCGCCCTTTCCCTTGACGGCAAAATTACAATGCTGGGGCAAAGAGAAGACATTCCTGAACTGCTCGCGTCCCTGGATGTATTGGTTCACCCTTCTACCGCCAATGAAGGAGTTCCCCAGGCAATCCTGCAAGCCATGGCCATGGGAAAGCCGGTTGTCGCTTCGGATGTAGGAGCGATTAAAGAAGTGGTTATTCACGGTCAAACCGGGTTTTTGGTTCCTCCTCAAGAATCGCAGGCCATCGCCGCAAAAGTAATGGATCTATTTCACGACCCCCTCCTGGGAAAAAAATTCGGAGATGAAGGGAGGATACTGATCCAACGCACTTATTCAATGGAAAGGATGCTGGACAGTATCGAAAAACTTTATCGCCAATTCTTTCCGGAAACGAGATGGCGATGAGAAAAACCGTTAAAGAATTCAAAAATTGGGCCATAAGGAAGGCTTTTCAATTATCCGAACGTTTCCATCTCGTCAAGAAATCCCCCCGAGGTGGCATTCCCGCCAAGTTTCTCGTGGTAAGCGCAACAGGGATCGGAGATACCCTTTGGGGAACCCCGGCCATTCAGGCCCTTAAGGATACGTATCCCCAAAGCTATTTGGGGGTTCTGGTAAGCCCCTTGGGATTCGAAACTATTAAAAATAACCGCAATATTGATGAATTTTTTATTTTCCGACCAGGTTTCAACGGGGTATGGTCGCTGCCTTTCCTATTCGGCAAGCTAAGAAAAAGAAAATTTGCCACCGTCTTTATTTTTCATTCTTCTGACCGGGTTTTGTGGCCCCTGAGCTATTTTGCCGGTCCGTCGGAGATCATCGGAGTCGAAGGAGAGAATAAGGGGCTGAATTTTCTGCTCACCAAGGCGATCCCCAACTCTCCCCATCTCCATGGAATCGAAAAGAGATTAAACCTTGTGCAAGAGGTCGGCGCCCGGACTCTTCAACGCCAAATATCTATTTCCCTCGCCAATCCGGAAAGGGATATGGCGGACCGTTTCCTAAAGGAACACGGGATCGATCCCTATGCCCCGATCATCGGCCTCCATCCCGGTGCGCAAAAACCCTTTAAACGCTGGCCAGCGCAAAACTTTATTGCAGTCGGCAATACCCTGAGAACGAAATTCGGAATCCGCTTGATTATAACGGGGGATGGCCAGGAAAAGGATTTGGCGGAAAAAGTTGCCCGTCGGGTCAAGGATTCTGTCTCGGCGGCCGGGAAAGTGCCCCTGCGAGGAACCGCGGCCCTGATAGAAAAAATGCGCCTCTTCATCACCAACGATACCGGACCCATGCATATTGCTTCGGCGCTCAAAATACCGACCATTGCCTTATTTTCTCCAACGGACCCAAGAATCTGCGGCCCCTTTTTTGATTCCAACTCCTTGGTAATCGAAAAACCGAAGACGTGTTCCCCGTGCTTAGCGAAAAATTGCCATCAACCCGTCTGCCTGGAGCAGATTACTGCAGAAGAAGTCGTTACAGCAGCGGAGAGGTTTTTAGGATCGGGAAGGAATGATGAGAATCCTTCTTAACTACCGCGCCAAAAACGAAAGGCTGGAGGAAGCCCTCCAAACCCTGGGGCATTCCGTTGTGAATAATTTATGGAGCATCCAGGATATATTGGCCAGTCAAGTCGATGCGATCATTTTTGAAACCAAGCAAGTTTTGAAAAGGGAATGGAAATTTTCCTCGCTGGCATGGCAGCTAAAAAAATATGGCATCCCCCGAATCACCTGGTGCCTGGATTTGCCTAACATGGGGGCCAGCCAATGGAAGCTCACTTGCCTGAAAAAAAAACTTTGGCTGGATATTTTCGCATCGCATTCCCTTCAAGGACTGAACAATTCGCAAGCAAAAATCCTTTACCTCCCCAATGCTGCCTGGGTCAGTCGCTATAATTTGCGGAATCTTACTTGGGAAAATCTGCGCGATCCAGCGATATATGAGGTTGACGTTTCCTTCCTGGGAAACATGGATGAGAAAAAATATCCCGAACATAGGGCAAGAACGGAATTTCTTTCCTCCCTCGGCCATCTATTGGGGAAGCATCGGATTACTTATCGCTTTCTCGATAGCAACTTTTTGGATTTTGACTCCCAAGTGAATCTTATCCAAAAAAGCAGGATCAATTTGAATGTTGCCTGCGGAGCGGATCTTGCTGGAGAAAAAAGTTGGGGATTGCCGGAGAGATGTTACGGCATCCCGGCTTGTGGCGGCTTTCTGCTTTCGGATGAAAGGAGGCACGGGCGGGCCGATTTTAAGGAAGGGGAAGAGATCGTCATGTTCAAGGATTTGGCGGACTGCCTTAAAAAAATAAAATATTATTTAGCCGCTCCTGACGAGAGGCGAAGAATTGCGGAGAACGGCTATAAGAAAGTACTGGCTCAACATACTTATATCCACCGGGCCGCAACCCTTATCCACGCCATTCAAGATTGGAAAGCTCTTTTATGCAAAAAAATATAATTAGGCCTGTTCCTTTCCTGCTGGATCGGCTGAAGTGGGCCGGAATGTTTTTGACGGTTATTGCTCTTCCTTTTTCCGAGACCGGCAAAGAAATTGGAATATTTTTTGGGTTGTTGATTTTTCTTATCCAGATTTTCCGTCATGAAGTTGAGGTCCGGTTATCAATGGTCCATTACGGGTTATTGCTGCTTTTGTCTTCGGCCATGGTTAGCAGTTGGTTCGCGGCCGATACTCTAAAAAGTATGGACGGATTCAATAATATTTTATTTTACGCCATCCCCTTTTGGGTGGCCTGTAGCTTTAACCAGGAAAAACAAATTCGTTTCCTGCTCTGGGGATTCTATTTATCGGCGGCGCTGGCTTCAGTAGGGGGCATTTACCATTCCATTCAAATCCAAAAGCCGCTGGAAATCAGTGCGCTGGGAAACCAGAACTATACGGCTATGTACCTTATCATTGCCTTCACTTCCATGATTAGCACCTTGTTATTTTCCTCCCAGGAAAAGAGGTTGTGGCGGTTCCTCCTCAGCCTTTGCTCCTTGATAACATTAACGGCAGCAGTGATGACAGTCATGCGGGCGTCCTTTTTAGGGGTTGTATTTTTCTTTCTCATCTTAATCCTCAGCTCCAGGCAATCTCTAAAAATGATTATTTTTTTCCTCCTTCTACTCGGAATCGTTTTCATTATCTCTACATTCTATGAACCTATGCGCACCAAAATATTTATAACAACTTCTTTGGTTAGCCGATTGTACCTATGGGAATACGCCTTTAAATTATTACAGGAAAATTATTTTTTGGGTATCGGCCTGAATCATTTTCAATATACCTTTCCTCCTGATATAATCCACGAAGCCGGTAGAACTTATTTCGATGCTCATAATTTATATTGGCAAACCGCCTCGCAGCAAGGACTTTGGGGGCTTTTGTCTGTTTTGGTGATCTTGTTGGGCTATCTTTTTATTTGGTGGCGTATTCAAGGGAAGACCCCGCTGGAAAAAGCACTTAAATACGGATCCTTCGGAGGGTTTGCCGTTGTATTTATAGGGGGAGTTTTCGACACCACCTTGCATCATGAACACGCCATTGCTTTCATGATCCTGACCGGCCTCCTTTGGGGATATTCTGCAAAATGGAGAACGAAAGAATGAACACTCCCAAAGTAAGCATTATCATTCTGAATTGGAATCAATTGGCTTATTTGAAAAACTGCCTTCAATCCCTTACGGAAAATACTTCCTACCCCCACTACGAGGTTATCGTATGGGATAACGGCTCAACCGAAAAAGGAACTAAAGAATTTTTATCGACTTTGCCCCATAAAGTTTTTGTCAGCCCCGACAATCTTGGTTTTGCCAAGGGAAACAACGAGGCTGCGAAACAGGCCACAGGGGATCTCCTATTGTTTTTAAACAACGATATCTTGACGCATAAAAATTGGCTTTCTCCTATGGTTCAACTTCTGCTGCAACATCCGGATTGTGGCATTGTTGGCAGTAAGCTTTTATACCCTGATGGAAAGATTCAACACATCGGGGTCATGTTCGACTGGCGGGGAAATTCTTGCCATATCTTTAAAAAATATCCCAGCACTATTAAGCCGGCAAAAATTTCCGGTGAGCGGGAGGCAGTAACCGGGGCTTCCCTGCTTATCCGGCGGAATATTTTTGAAAAAGTAAAGGGATTTGATGAAAAGTATATTCATGGATCGGAAGATATCGATTTATGCTTTGCGGTTCGCGAAATGGGATGGAAAGTAATGTTTTGCGCGGATAGTGTCCTAACCCATTACGAGCAAGTATCCCTAATGGTTAAAGGAGGGCGGTATAAGAAAAAGACGACCCGGCACAACATAAAATTGTTTCAGAAAAAGTGGAGGCAGAAAATTGATTGTTTTCGTTTGTCCAATGATTTCGCCAGGCTTCGGCCGTATGATTATTATCGCAATGAACGGCGGGACATTGAGCGACTGATCCCCAAGGGAGCGCGCTTTATCCTGGACGTAGGATGCGGCCGGGGAGGGCTGGGGAAAATTTTAAAAGAAAGAGATAAAAATTTGATTGTATGGGGAGTTGAGATCAATGAAGAAATTGCCGGCGAGGCTCAAACAAATCTGGATCGGGTTATTGTTACCGATATTGAACAAAAGAATGATGTTTTCGATAATCCGATCCATTTTGACTCGATCATCTTTGCCGATATTTTGGAACACCTCAAAGATCCATGGGCGGTATTAAAAAAATTTCATCATCATTGTTCTCCTACGGGGAGAATTATATGCAGTATCCCCAATATTCGTCATTATAAAGTTCTAAAAGATATGGTTCGGGACAGATGGCTGTACCGGGAAGATGGCATCTTGGATAAAGACCATCTGCGCTTTTTTTCCCTGGCGACCATAAGAAATATGTTGGCCATCGCCGGGTATGAAGTTGAAAAAATCCAAGGGAAAAAAAGGGCCAGTCCTTTGATGAAATTTTTAAACTGGTTATCTTGCAACAAACTGGAAAATTTTCTGATCCAGCAATATTTGGTGGTTGGCCGGGTACGGAATGATAAGAAATTTCCTTCGGAAACTTAAAAGAAACAAATTCGACATCTTGCTGAAAAAAGCAGCGCGGGAAAGGAAAAAGCGATTCCTCATCTTATGGAACCGCGGATTGGGAGATATAGCCCTGGGTCTCTACGGAATGGTATTCCGGATTAAAAAATGTATACCCCATGCCCAAATTACCTTCCTTACCAGAAAAGAGCTTGCCGATGCCTTTTCCCTGCTTGCTGGCACCAACGTAATAGCCGTTCCCTGGTGGCAAAGAAAGAACCCAATCGATTTCGATGATACAGCCCGAAGGTTAAACCTAAAGCAGGAGGACTATGATATTGTGTTGCTGGAGGTCAATCCCACGAAATGGCTGAAGTGGCAGATCGGTAACCTTATTCCCAAAATGAGCTGGAAAAGTGATTATGACCTTTTATGGAAAAGATTGAACATAAATTGTCAATCTCGGCTGAATATTGGCGTTCACCTCAATACGGAAACCCAGCAATTTTATGGCTATAATAAAGACTGGCCTTTGGCCAACTGGGAAAAGTTATTGGAAAGAATATTACACCAATCCAATATAGGCGTATTGTTATTGGGCCAGCATAAAACGCCTTTCCTGAAACATCCATCCCTTATCGACCTCAGAGGGGAGACCTCTCTACTGGAGGTGTTATCGTTAATTAAAAATTGTTGTAAGATCCTGATTGCGCCAGATGGAGGATTGTTATCCCTTACCTACTACCTCGATGTTTTTTTTCCAATAACGATTATTTCTTTATGGGGAGATGTGCATCAGGGAATTTTGAAACAGGCAGTACCGTCTCCCAACAAAGGATTGATCCATATTTCCCTGACTGGCGAGGAAAAAGATATTACCAGGTTGGAGGTCGATAAAGTTTTCGAGGCGGTGTTGAATAGTATTCAGGTGAATCAATAATCTCTTTAATTGGTTGCGGTTATCTGCGTTCTATTGATTTTTTTGATTTTAAAGAAAAGAGAGGCGGAAAAAGAAAATATGATTTTAATTACTGGCGGAGCGGGATTTATCGGTTCTCACCTCGCTGAAGAATTTTGGAAAAGCGGCATTCAAGTTCGGATTTTGGATAATCTGAGCACCGGGAAGAAAGAGAATCTGGAAGAGGTGATGGGAAATTCTCGGTTTAAATTTCCCGATGCCGGGGAAGGGCGCTGTATCGTCCCCTTAGGAGATAAAGGAGAATTTATCCGGGGGGACATCGCGGATCTTGAAACCTGTCGCCAGGCATGTCAGGGGGTTTCCTTTGTATTTCATCTGGCTGCCCTCGGATCCGTGCCCAGGTCGGTGGAAGACCCTATCACTTCCCACCGCGCCAATGCCACCGGGACACTCAACATTCTCCAGGCATCCAAGGAAGCAAAGGTGAAACGGGTCATGTATGCTTCCTCTTCTTCGGTTTATGGGAATATCTCATCCCCAACGGAGGAAAGTGTGCCTAAAAGTGAAAATCTTCCTCCCCATCCTCAATCTCCTTATGCAGCGACGAAATTAATGGGCGAGCAGTACTGCCGGATTTTTTCCGAGCTCTATGGTTTGGAAACCGTTTCTCTGAGATATTTCAATGTATTTGGCCCGCGCCAGGATCCGCAATCGATCTACGCCGCCGTAATTCCCAAGTTTATTACCGCTCTGCTCAAAGGAATCTCCCCCATCATTTACGGGGATGGGCAACAATCCCGAGACTTCACTTATGTAGCCAACGTAGTGCAGGCTAATTTATTGGCCATGACGACGCCCGGAATTTCCGGTCGAGTTTTTAACATTGCCTGCGGCCGGCAAATCACGATCAACAACCTGCTCTCTTCCCTGCAAAAAATCTCGAACGCCGAA
>JAOUFX010000131.1 GCA_029857975.1 Deltaproteobacteria bacterium
ATGATTTTCCCTTGGTCATCCAATACTGGCTGCCGCGAGATAAGATAGGCCAGGGCGCCCGGGGGGAAAATGGAATGGTCCGTTGCAATGGATCTGCCGGCAGTGAGCGGCACACCCAGCGCCCCTACGGGTCCCTCATCTATTTGATTGGAGAACGGAAAGGAGCGAAAAAAAATATAACGTTGATTAATGTTGAGAATCTCCTCCATCCATCTCGGGTATATTTGGAGAAGTTCTTTCACCCGCCTCAGGGAAAGTTCTTCTTCAGCGATAAGTCCTTGCTCGACCAGATATCGTCCGATGCTCCGATACGGCCGGCCGTTGGAAATGTCAAAACCCAACCGTAACACCTTTCCGTCTGGTAGGCAGATCCGCCCCGACCCCTGCACATGCAGGACAAACCGCTCCCAGGGGTCCTTCAGCCAGGCCAGTTCATATCCTTTCCCTTTCAGTACTTCCCGGGAGTCAATCTCCTGGCGAGAATAATAAGGAACAACCTGCCCTCCTTCAACCCGGCCGATTTCTTTTCTTTTGAGGGGTCCCGGCAATTCGGTCGATGCGGTTTCCACCAGATCATTCGGTCGGCGGTAGATAGGATACCGGTATTCTCCCCCCGGTTTAAGGCTGCCGGCAATGATGGGTTCATAATACCCTGTAAGGAGGATGGTCAACCCCTCCCCTTTTTTGCTTGTTTCCCATAAACGGAACCTCTCCTGAATTTTTCGAGCGAACTCTGCTGGGTCAGGAGTGTTTAAAAGGATTTCTCGAAACAGAGATAGAGAACGACGAGCCTTTTCCAGATCGCCAAGATCTTTCTCATAATTTGAAATGTTGTCGGGTGAATTGAGGGAAGAAATTTTTTTTTGCAGATAAGCGAGGCTATTTTCCACTGCTTCTCGGAGAGATTTTCTTTCGCCGTCATCAGTCAGAAGAGGAATGAATTCCTTTTCCGGCGGCGGTATTAATCCTTCCAGGGAAGGTGGCTCTTTTGGCGCTGGCGCCATGCAACTGAAAAGGAAGAGAAAAAGAATTCCGGCGTAGAATGACTTTTTCCGCAACACCTAAAACCTTACGCCCTTAAGGTTATTCAGCAAAGAGGAGTTCGGACTCCCTTAATCATTGAAAAAAACTATAGCATTTCCCATCTCCAATAACCAGGCAAAAAACGCCAATTGAACCAGGGGCAGGGGATATTCCGCTTGGCAATCTCTAAAGGGGGAAAAGCTCGGGGGGTCAGAGCAGGAGGAGGGCTCTGACCCCGGGAGGAGGGGACCAGCTGGGGGATGGGTTAATTGTTCACGAATTCATCAATTTCGTTATCTTCCCAGGCATGAATACTTCTAATTTTTTGGACAATGCTTTTTATTTTCCGGTTATAACTGCGCTGGGTTACGGATTTATTAACGATAGCAACAATGTCCGGAACGTTGAAAGGCTTGGAAACGAAGTCCACCGCCCCATGGCGGATGGCGTCGTGGACGTTGTCGAGCGTGCCATATCCGGTGACGATAACGACTGCGGCGTCACTCCCGATTTTCCTGAGCTCCCGCAGCACGTCCATCCCTGAAAGCCCGGGCATTTTTATGTCCAGGGTGATGAGGTCAACTTTTTCTTTTTGAATGCAATCCAGAGCCTCTTGTCCGTTGGCAGCCGTATGGACATCATAAAGTGGTTTGAGGATCATCCGTAATGATTCCCGTGGTCCGAGTTCATCATCCACAACTAAAACCGAGGCTTTTTGCTCCATCTCCAGCTCCCGCTAAAAAATTTTAAACTGCTGTTAACCCTTGCAGAGCCGTTCTTGTTTTTATCTTGTCCAGCAAATTCTATGCCTGCTAAACCGGGTGTCTCTGTTTTACCCAATTCATTGATATTTCATTGCTTTTAGTTTGGCAAAAAAATAATGAGGATCTATTCAGGATCAGTTTTGTACACCTTTCAGGGCCGGTTTTGCCCACATTTATTGAGGCAAGAAATGATGATTTCGTAAAAAATCGTCTCTCCCGCGGAAGCGGTTAACCAAACATTACCTTGGGAAGCCAGAGGACGATTTGGGGGAAAAAGAAGACAGCAGCCAAACCCACCAACTGGAGAACCATAAATTGAACCATCCCCGCATAAATGTCCCACAAATCATAATTCGGGGCCACACCTTTCAGATAGTACGCCGCCACGGCTACTGGCGGGGAGAGAAAGGCCGTCTGCAGGTTCACCGCCACCAGGATACAGAACCACATGGGATCAAAACCAAGTTTTGTTACGACCGGAAGAAACATGGGCAAAAATATGAACACGATCGCCGGCCATTCCAGAGGCCAGCCCAGGAGGAAAATAATCCCCATCAGGACGATGACCACCCCGATGGGCGGAAGGGGCAAAGCAAGGAGCCCTCTAATGAGCATGTCGGAGGTCCCCAGGCGGGTAAAGACCGCTCCATAGACATTGGCGGCCATCCCCAGAAAAAGGACCATGCTGGAGATTTCCACCGTAGACCAGGTTGAATCTTTTATCTTCCCCCAGTCCAGTTTTCGGTTGATTAAACCGAGCACCAGAGCCCCTAAAGCCCCCATCGCCGCGCCCTCTGTCGGCGTCGCCAGTCCGAATAAAATGCTGCCCAGGCAGGCCATGATCAGAATAAGAGGGGGAACCACGCCTTTAGCCAGTTCACCGAATGCCTGGGAAAAAGACTTGGCCCGCTCCTCCAGGGGTAAAGGCGGGCCCAGTTTCGGGTTGAGATAGCATCGGATCATTGTATAAGCGATATAAATGCCCGCAAGGAGGAATCCCGGAAACACCGCCGCCGCCATGAGCCTGACCACGGAGACATTCGCAATCGGCCCCATGACCACCAGCATGACGCTGGGCGGGATCAGGATTCCCAGGCAGCCCCCGGCAGTAATCACCCCGGCGGAAAGCCGGACATCGTATCCGCTCTTAATCATGAGCGGCGTCGCCATTAACCCGATGACGGCGACCGGGGCACCGATGATCCCGGTGGCCATGGCAAAAATGGTAGCCACCACCAGAACCGCCAAATACAGAGATCCCCTCACCGGCCCCATGATCAACTGAAAACCCCTGAAGAGCCGATCCATGAGCCCGGCGCGTTCCAAAAGATAGCCCATGAATATGAACAGAGGAACCGCCGCCAGGACCTCTTCTTGCATGAATCCGATGGCCTGCATCACCATCAGGGAAAAGACGATGTCCCCGAAACCTATGTAACCAAAAACAAGGGCGCAGATGATAAGGGTGAAGGAGATGGGGAAACCCAGGAAGATCGATGTGAGGAGAACGGCCAATAATAAAATTCCCAGGAGTTCAGGATTCATACGACCTCCCGTGACGTGCGCTGTAAATCGCTTTGATAAATTCGGAGACACCCTGGAGCAAAAGAAGGAAAGCAGATACAGGAATCACCGTTTTAAACGGATAAATGGGCTGCCGCCACGGACTCGAGTCCGAAACTTCCCCGATTGCCCAGGAATGGGATGCGTAATCCCACCCCAGGATGAAAAAGAGAACGATGCCCGGGAAAAAGAAGAATAGGTACATAAAGGCATCGATGATCCCCTTCCGCCTCGCCGACCACTTGCTGTAAAGGATATCGGTCCGGATGTGCGACCCCTTGTAAAGGGTATAAGCGGCTCCGAGCATAAAAATGGCGCCGTAAAGCATATACGTCATTTCATAAGCCCAAATCGTCGGCGAATTAAACATATAGCGGGCAAAGACCTCATAGACCAGGCCCCCCACCAAAGGGAAAACCAGCCAGCCCAAAATCTTTCCGCTCCACACGGCGATTTTGTCAATAATCCTTACAACATTATGCAAAGTCATACCCCCTATCATGCGGAATGAAGAAGGTTTATTCATCACTGCGGAGGGTGTGGACCCGGAAGCAATGAAGGGAATCGCTGCTCTACACGCTCAGCATTGGGAAGGCAAACCAAAGAGTTTGCCTTCCCAAGTCTATTTTTTCCCGAATATTCGCTCCCCGCTCTGGAAGGAGCTGCGCTCAAATTCTTATTTCTTCCTCGGCCAGTAATAATCTGCGACAAGGTTATAAGGTGGATTTACGATCCGCTGGTAAGGAACATGGCGCGAGGCAAACGCCCGCTGAGATTCAAGAATCTTGGCAAAGTCGGGGTTCTTCTTCGCTTCCCGGGCAGCCACCTTGTCCCAGGCTTGGAGGAATTGCACCAATATCTCAGTTGGCGTTTCCATCACCTTAACGCCATGCTTCGTTTGAAGATCTTCCAGGGCCTGAATATTCATGTCCCATACCTTCGCCATGTTCATCAACATGGTTTCGTGGGCCACCAGCTCAATCATCACCTTGAGGTCAGCCGGCAGCTTATCATAGACAGCTTTGTTGAAGTATACCTCCCCAACTCCCGTGGGCTGGTGGATTCCCGGCAGGTAGTAATACTTGCAGATATCCTGGAAGCCCGCAGTCATGTCACTGTGGGGGTCGCTGAATTCCGTGGCGTCGATGACCCCCCTCTCCAGCGCCGGCATGATTTCGCCCATGGGAAGGGTCGTTACCTTCACGCCAAACTCGTTAAAAACGTCGGCTGCCAGGCCGGCGGCCCGCATTTTCAGCCCCTTGAGGTCGGAAGCCTTGTTAATGGGCTTCTTAAACCAGCCCAGGGGTTCACACATCTCCCCCCAGATCGGGAACCAGACAACATTATATTTCATTTTTTTAAGGAGCCCGCGATATAGCTCCTGGCCGCCACCGGCAAAGAGCCAGGCGTTATAATCATATTGGTTCATGCCGAAAGGACCCCCGGTGGCGCTGGCAAACAGGGAAAAAGCCGTGTTTTTCCCCGTCCAGTAGCCGGACCAGGACACTCCGCCATCCAGAACCCCTTTGTGGACGGCGTCAAGGATCTGAAAAGCCGGCACGATGGCTCCGGGGGATTCTAATTTTATCTCCAGCCGACCCGCTGCCAGAGAATTAATTCTCTTTACAAAATTTTCCCCCCAGATAAAGTCCCAGCCGGGGGCAAAGGGGCTCTGGAATTTCAACTTGGTCTGGGCCTCGGCCGGGGTGAAGAAGAAGAGAGACAAAACCCACACCGCCGCCAAGATGAGAGCAAACTTTTTCATAAGTCTTACCTCCTTTAAAAGAAATAAAGATTGGAACACGAAATAGAAAAACACCCACCTCATTTTAGCCTTAACGATTCGCCAGTATTCACCCCCTTTCCAACAAATTACCCCCCTCTTACAGGCAGGGTACTCTGTCCCGGTTTCTTATTAACTTAACACCCATGAAACCCCGAAGACCTTTAGAAAGAATCACCCCCTCCAGTTGAGTTCTCCTTCAGGAAAACCGGGAAAAAATATATTAAGGCAATGTTCACATAAAATGTTCACATAAATTGAATATTTTTGTCAAGTTAAAACTCCCCTCCCTGCTCTATACTTGGCCTTTTCTCTTCTTACACCATTTTTTTGTCCTTTTTCTTATCACCTACAACTATAGCCTATAGCCTATTAGAGACTGTTCCGAAAAAACTTATAACTTATTAAAATCAATAATAAAACATGGTAATTTTTGATCGTCCTAATAGGAGCCTAATTTCTGTGGTTCAATTTGTGGTAATATTCCGCCCAGAAAGGGTGGAATATGAGTACCAAACAACGATTCGACGTTGAGCCGGTTTTAGAGAAAATCTCTCCGCATATACCGGATGAAGAAATTAACTTCCTCTTCCCGTTTCGAAAGTTTAATACCCAAAGCCGAAGAAGGAAGTTCAAAACAAGTCAACTGTACAGAGCGCATATCTTAGCCATGCTCAGAGGGATTCATTCTTTTAATAAATTGTGCACTGAATTAAAAACTAGGAGGTCTTTCCGGGATTTTTGTCTTTTCAAAAACAAAAAGCTCACCCCTCCCAAGCGCATGCTGTCGGAATTTCGTGACCACTTAAAACCTTCTGGGTTTGAAAAAATTGCCCAGTTGATTGCAGTGAATTTATTAAACGTGATCTCCTTGCCTGATCTCCATGTGGCTATTCCAGACGCTACCGATATGCCAGCCAATTGTAGTGGCTTTGCTAAAAAAAATGCCATTGTCCTGGCGATTGCCAATGCCCAAAGGAGTACACCGCAAAGGGAGCCGTGAAAGGGAAGCGAACGAAAAAAAGTGGCCAAAGTCCCTATTTTGTTGGATACAAGAAGCATACTTTACGTCTCTGGTTACGAATAAAGGGGAAAAACCGCTTAGTCCCTCTGGTCAGTTTCGTTGAACCAGCCAATGTTTATGAGGGAAATTTCTTATGCCCGATGATCCGCAATACCCAAAAGGATTTATCCTTACATATCGATATCGTTGTCGCAGATATGGGATACATCAGTAGCGATCACAAAAAGGAACTCAGAAACCAATTCCAGACAGCCGTTATCACTAAGGTTCGGGAAAACATGTTAGCTCCAGAAGAATACATTGATCATGGTTGCCCAGAATGTCCAGAGGGAGTTCCCCTCACCTGGGATGGCTATGACCCCGAAACTGAAACCCATCGATATATTGCCTCAACGGATCACGCTGCCTGTAGGCTTTGTCGGTTACAGGGTTCTTGTTACCAAGAGGTTTGTATTAGTCCGCAAATCGATGAACACCGTTTTGGAATCATTCCGCTTCATACCATGGTTTCTCAGAGATTACTGCAGCAAATACGCCCTCAGGTGGAAAGGGGCTTTGAAAACGATAAAAACAAATTATCTCTGAATCGATTCTTCGCCAATAGTCTAAAGATGGCAAAAATTATTGGCCACTTGGCCGATGCATGTCAGCTCCTTCTTCTCTTTGCTGAGATGAAAACGAAAACTAAAGCTAAAGCCAAAAGGATGATGAAAGAGGTCAACACCCAGCTTTCTCTCGACCTTTAGTGGCCATTTTCACTTTTTTTCGGAACAGTCTCTATCACCTATTACCTCTAACTTTTTGCCTATAACCTATCGCCTATTCTTTACTTCCTTTCTTCACCTCTACTCCGGCTATTTTTTCTAAGGCTTTTACAACGGCGGCGTCATCCTCTTTTCCATACCCCAGGCAGTTGGCCATTTGAAAAATTTCTTTGGCCACGGCACTCAAAAACAGAGGAATTTTCAGTGATCTTCCCATATCCATGATAAAACTCAAATCCTTCAAAAGAATATCCAGTTCCCCCCGGCAGGCAAAGTCCCGGTCCACCATTCTATAAGCCCGATTTCTGAA
>JAOUFX010000132.1 GCA_029857975.1 Deltaproteobacteria bacterium
CAGTCGTTTCCACTCGCTCGCTGTGCCCGTTGGCCCCCAATCGTACCTTAATGGCCGCATGTAAATCCACTTCCCCGGCATCATAGGCCATCCGCACTTCTTCTGGGCTGGAGAAGATCTTTCCTGCCCCTTTAGCCGAAGGCTTCTCCCGGGTCATATAATAGAGTCCCAAGACGATGTCTTGGGTGGGTACAATAATCGGCTTCCCATGAGCCGGAGAAAGAATATTATTGGTGGACATCATCAACACCCGTGCTTCGATCTGAGCTTCAATAGAGAGGGGAATGTGGACGGCCATTTGATCACCATCAAAATCGGCGTTGAAGGCTGAACAGACCAGCGGGTGTAATTGAATAGCTTTTCCTTCTATAAGGACCGGCTCAAAAGCTTGGATGCCCAGGCGGTGCAAAGTAGGGGCTCTATTAAGCAAGACGGGGTATTCGCGGACAATCTCGCTCAGCGTTTCCCATACTTCATCTTTTTCCTGCTCTACCATTTTTTTGGCACTTTTAATGGTCGTTACATAACCTTTCTGCTCGAGGCGGTTGTAAATGAAAGGCTTGAATAATTCCAAGGCCATTTTTTTAGGAAGGCCGCACTGGTGAAGTCGTAAGTCTGGGCCTACAACGATTACCGACCTCCCGGAATAATCCACCCGTTTCCCCAGTAAATTCTGCCGGAACCGCCCTTGTTTTCCTTTAAGCATATCGGAAAGGGATTTGAGCGGTCTGCCGTTAGATCCCAGGATGGCCCGGCCTCCCCGTCCGTTGTCGAACAAAGCGTCCACAGCCTCTTGAAGCATGCGCTTCTCGTTGCGGATAATAATCTCAGGCGCACTCAACTCTTGTAAACGTTTGAGACGATTATTGCGGTTGATTACCCGTCTATATAGGTCATTCAAATCCGAGGTCGCAAACCGCCCTCCATCCAGGGGAACTAAGGGCCGCAGATCGGGAGGAATAACCGGAATCACTTCCAGTATCATCCATTCGGGCTTATTTCCAGAATCTTTGAAAGAATCCACAATTTTCAACCGCTTGGCGATCTTTTTCTTTTTTACCTCGGAGGAAGCTTCCCGCATCTCCACCCGTAACTGGTCGGAGAGGGTGTTTATGTCCACTTTCCGCAGGAGTTCACGGATCGCCTCCGCTCCCATCCCCGCAACGAAAGAGTCAGCTCCGTATTCTTCGATGGCTTTGCGGTATCGTTCATCGCTGAGCAGCTCCTTTTGCTTAAGCGGTGTACCCTTCGGGTTCATCACCACGTAAGCCTCAAAGTAAAGTACCTTCTCCAATTCCCGCAAGGTCATGTCCAGCAGGTTGCCGATGCGGCTGGGAAGGCTTTTCAAAAACCAAATATGGGCCACAGGAGCGGCCATTTCGATATGGCCAAGCCGTTCCCGTCTTACCTTGGACTGGATGACCTCCACGCCGCATTTCTCGCAGACCACTCCCCGGTGTTTCATGCGCTTATACTTGCCGCAGTTGCACTCATAATCCTTGGTGGGCCCGAAGATTTTGGCACAAAATAAGCCGTCCCTTTCGGGTTTAAAGGTGCGGTAATTGATGGTCTCCGGCTTCTTGACTTCCCCGTAGGACCAAGCGCGAATTTTTTCGGGGGAGGCCAACGAAATGCGCACGGCATTGAAGGCCATCGGATATTTGGGTTTCTCAAAAAAACTAAAAAGATCTTCCAAAGCCATTCCCCCCTATGCTTCTTCTTTTTCCAGAAGCTCCATGTCCAGGCAAAGGCTCTGCAGCTCTTTGACCAGGACGTTAAAAGATTCAGGGACCCCAGCTTCCAAGTTATGGCCCCCCTTGACGATGGTCTCGTACATCCGCGTCCGACCGAGTACATCATCCGACTTTACCGTCAAGAACTCTTGCAGTCCATAAGAAGCACCGTAGGCTTCCATGGCCCAGACTTCCATCTCTCCCAAACGCTGCCCGCCAAACTGAGCCTTTCCTCCCAGGGGCTGCTGGGTAATCAGGGAGTAGGGACCTACGGATCGCGCGTGAATCTTGTCATCTACCAGGTGGTGAAGTTTCATCATATAGATGACCCCTACCGTGACCTTTTGGTGAAAAGGTTCTCCCGTTCGACCGTCAAAAAGGGTCGCCTGTCCTGTAACCGGAAGCCCTGCTTCCTTTAAAGCCCTTTTAATCTCTTCTTCTGAGGCCCCATCGAAAGCTGGAGAAGCCATGTAAATTCCCCGTGAAAGAGTTTGAGCATACTCCCGCACTTCCTCATCATCCATCTCCTCGATTAACGCTAAAAAAGTTTCTGAATGATCAATTTTTTTAATTTTTTCCCGCAGGGCTTTCGGGTTGTATTCTTTCTCGATAATGCGGTTGATTTGTTCCCCCAGGCCCTTGGCAGCCCACCCCAAATGAGTTTCCAAAATTTGCCCCACATTCATTCGCGAGGGAACTCCCAAAGGGTTAAGAATGATGTCTACTGCCGTTCCGTCTTCTAAATAGGGCATATCTTCTTCGGGAAGAATACGAGAAATAACCCCCTTATTCCCGTGGCGGCCAGCCATTTTGTCCCCTACCGAGAGTTTTCTTTTAATCGCCACATCAACCTTGACCATCTTAATCACTCCGGGAGGAAGTTCATCGGCTTTCTTCAAACGGGCGATTTTTTTCTCAAAGGCTCCCTTAATAACTTGTACCCGTTCATCCAGCTGTTCCCATATCTTTTCGGCATCTGCTTTTTTCTTGGGGTTCTGGATGTTCAAATCCCGGAGGCGTGAGTCGGAAATGCCTGCCAATATCTCTTTGGTCAACTTGGTATTCTTGGGGACCAGCGTCTTACCGCTGCGCTCTTCCGCAATCCGCGTGGTTAAAACTTCATTCAGAAAGAGCCGGCGCACCTTCTGGCCAGCGAGGTGCTGCACGATTTGTACTTCATCCTCCTGGTCCCGGTGGATGCGGGCGATTTCTTCTTCTTCGATAGCTTTGGCCCGCCCGTCTTTTTCCACGCCACGCCGGCTAAAAATCTTTGCGCCAATCACAGTCCCTTCTACACCCGGCGGAACTCGCAGGGAGGTGTCCTTGACGGCTCCGGCTTTCTCCCCGAAAATCGCCCGCAGAAGTTTTTCTTCCGGGGAGGGCTGGGTCTCACCTTTGGGGGTAATCTTCCCAACCAGAATATCTCCAGCTTTGACTTCGGCACCAATGCGGATGATTCCGCTTTCATCCAGGTTTTTCAAAGATTCATCCCCGAGGTTAGGAATGTCCTGGGTAATCTCTTCCCGGCCCAGTTTTGTGTCCCGAGCGACGACTTCGAATTCCTCAATATGGATGGAGGTAAAGCTGTCATCTTTGACCACTCGCTCACTGATCAGGATCGAATCCTCAAAGTTATATCCCCCCCAAGGCATAAAGGCCACCAACACATTCCGACCCAATGCTAACTCTCCGGTCTGAGTTGCTGGCCCGTCAGCGATGATTTGACCCTTTTGTATTCGCTGGCCTTCCCGCACGATGGGTTTTTGATTGATACAGGTATTTTGGTTAGAACGTTGGTATTTGATCAAATTATAAATATCCACTTCTGATCGGGGGCCATTCCGGCTGGCATTATCGGCTCGGATGATGATGCGGGATGAGTCTACCTTCTCCACTACACCATCTCGCTCAGCCACCACTGTGACCCCCGAATCTCGAGCTACCACGCCTTCCATCCCCGTACCAATCAACGGGGCGTCAGCCTGCAGCAAGGGGACGGCCTGGCGCTGCATATTCGAGCCCATCAAAGCCCGGTTGGCATCATCATTCTCCAAGAAAGGAATCAAAGCAGCAGCTACACTCACCAATTGATTGGGGGAAACGTCCATCAGGTTAATTTCTTCGGGCCGCACTAAGGTGGCTTCTCCGGCGATGCGAGCTTGGATCAGGTCCGCTGTAAATCGTCCTTTCGTATCCACTGCAGCATTGGCCTGGGCAATCACCCGGTTTTCACCTTCTTGTAAGGCAGAAAGATCCTCGATCTCTTTCGTAACTTGGCCATTGACCACTTTTCGGTAAGGGGTAACAATAAATCCGAAGGGATCTACTTTGGCGTAAGTACTCAGAGATGCGATGAGCCCGATATTGGGACCTTCGGGGGTTTCAATAGGGCATATCCGCCCATAATGGGTTGGGTGGACGTCTCGAACTTCGAAACCCGCTCGCTCCCGGGTTAATCCTCCTGGCCCGAGGGCCGATAGGCGCCTTTTATGGGTAATCTCGGAAAGAGGGTTGGTCTGGTCCATAAATTGCGATAGTTGCGAGGACCCGAAGAATTCTTTGACCACCGCGGAAACGGGTTTGGGGTTGATTAAATCGTGGGGCATGAGAGTTTCTACGTCCTGCAAACTCATCCGCTCCTTAATGGCCCTCTCCATCCGAACGAGGCCAATCCGGTATTGATTTTCTAAGAGCTCGCCCACAGCCCTTACCCTGCGGTTCCCTAGATGATCGATATCGTCGACTTCCCCTACACCATCTTTTAGTTCGATTAAATATTTAACCGTTTCCAGGATGTCTTCTTTCCTTAAAACACGACAGTCCAAAGGGGTATCCAGCTTCAAACGGTGGTTGATTTTCAAGCGGCCCACACGGGAAAGATCATATCGATCGGGATTGAAAAATAAGTTATCGAAGAAAATCTTCGCCGTCTCTAACGTGGGGGGTTCACTGGGTCGCAGACGACGGTAAATCTCTAAGATGGCGTTATAAATCGTAATCGCCGTTTTGTCCTGAGGGTTACGCTTCCGGTACTCTTCGATGGGTCGGGTTTCCGTATCGTCAATTCGATCCGAACTTAAAGTGTCTCGGAGAGAGGATGAGATGTTCAACTGGTCGATGAATAAAATGTCGATTCCTTTCACCCCGGCTCGGCGCATTTCCTCTACTTTTTCAATCGTTAGCTCGGTATTGGCTGAGAATAAAACCTCCCCGTTTTTGGGATGTAAAACGTCATGGACCAAGTATCGACCCGCCAGATCGGTTGGTTCGACGGTTACAGCTTTTACCTTGGCGTCCATTAATTTTTTCAAGGCCGGCCGGGTGATTTTCCGATTCTTGCGGATGAGCAATTCCCCGGTGTGAGGATGCTTGATATCCTCTGTCGCCCGCTTGTTGACCAACAGATCAAAATCGACATTTTTGGTTATTTTATCTTCGAAGAAAAATATCTTTTCGGTCTGATAGAAGTAATGGAGTAATTCCTCTGGAGAATACCCCAAGGCTCGTAAAAGAATGGTAACGGGTAACTTCCGCCGGCGGTCGATACGAACATAAAGCAGGCCTTTGGTGTCAAACTCCAAGTCGAGCCAAGAACCCCGGTGAGGAATGATCCGTCCTGAGTAAAGAGGTTTTCCGGTGTGAGTTTTCCCTTTTTCATGCTCAAAAAGAATCCCCGGAGAGCGGTGAAGCTGGCTGACGATGACCCGTTCCGTCCCGTTGATTACAAACGTTCCTTTGTCGGTCATCAAGGGAATTTCGCCAAAGTAGACTTCCTGCTCTTTAATATCGCGAACCCGGGGCTTGCTTTTTCGTTCTTCCTCGTCCACTTCATACGTAATCAGTCGGACTACCACTTTCAAGGGAGCGGCATAGGTCATCCCCCTTTGACGGCATTCATCCACTTCATATTTGGGATCGCCCAGGGAATAGGAAACAAATTCCATAGAAGCTGTTTCATTAAAATCCCGGATGGGAAAAACACTCTTGAATACCGCCTGCATGCCGATATCCTGTCGATGCTCAGGGGAAATATCCTTTTGCAGAAAACTCTCATAAGACCGTTTCTGGACATCGATCAAATTAGGAATGTCCATGATTTTTTCAATCTTAGAAAAATTTAAACGAACGATCGGATGGCCGCTCGACGACATAGACGCCATTCCTCATTCCCTCCCATCCCGTTGTCGTTTTGACAACGGCAATTCACGGCTAAAAAATATCATCATCAAGATGCAAGCTTGCGCTGCTTTGAACCGCAGTCAAATATTTTTTCCTACCAACCTGAAACTCAACGCGCATCTGGGACTCCCACATATTTTGAGGCTTCCCCGCTGCCGTTGTTTAGACCCTATTTGATTTCTACAGCAGCGCCTACTTCTTCTAACTTCTTCTTTATGCTCTCGGCCTCGTCTTTAGAGACTCCTTCCTTTACCGGCTTGGGCACGCCTTCCACTAAGTCCTTAGCCTCTTTCAATCCCAGGCTGGTCAGCTCACGCACCACTTTGATAACCTGGATTTTTTTCTCACCCACGTTGGTCAGGACTACGTCAAATTCCGTTTTTTCCTCGGCTACGGGCGCCGCTTGTCCCGCCCCCGCTGCCGGGACAGCGGCTACGGCAACAGCTGCAGCTGATACGCCCCATTTTTGTTCCAAAAGCTTGGACAATTCCGCGGCCTCTAATAGGGTCAATCCACTCAACTCTTCCACGATTTTCTGCAAATCAGCCATTTTTCCTTCTCCTTCGGGATGTAATTTTGATCTTGAAAGATCATCGAAAAAATCTTTATTCTTTTTGGCTTTTGGCCTTTAATAGCTGGGCCAGGAGCGTACCGGGGGTCACAAGCAAACGAACCAGGTTTGAGGCCGGAGTTTGAATTAACCCCAAAATTTTGGCCCTGAGCTCATCAAGGCTCGGAAGCGTTACCCAGCCTTGAATCTCCGCCGGTCCCCACAGCTTCCCTTCAGAGCATGCGACCAAGATATGCAATTCCGGAAACTCCTTGGCGAATTTGGCCAAAATCCGGGCAGGAGCCACGGGGTCTGTTTCGCTCCACGCCACAGCGATAGCCCCTTCTAATTTCTTTTCCAAAGGCTCCTTTTCTGTGCCCTGAATCGCCAGCCGTAAAAGGGTGTTTTTGACAATGCGATATTCCACGGCGGCTTTACGTAGCTCCCGACGAAGCTGGGTCATCTTTTCCACGTTAAGGCCCGTAAAGCGAGTCAAAATTACCACTTTCGCCTGGGTCATCCGTCGCTGGAGATCGGCAACAACTTTACGTTTGTCCTCTCGCTTCAAATCTCAATCTCCTTTCTGCCTCACCTTTTCACTCCAGCCGTTCGATGTGGAAAAGACCGTAGATCGGGATGATCTTCCCCTAAAATTTCATCCTTCCAGGGTTTTATTCTGTCTCGGTAGGCCGGAGTATTCCACTTAAGCGCAACGAAGCGTACCTACGGTCTCAGACAAATCATTACAGCTCGCAGA
>JAOUFX010000133.1 GCA_029857975.1 Deltaproteobacteria bacterium
CAGCCATGGATCGTCGGCAACCTTTTCATGGATAAAACGAACGAACTCCGCTTTGACCGCTGCCGAGTCCTCCCCCGGAACAGTGGCCATGCTTCCCTTCAAAAGACAGGTATCCGGAAAGGCGCTGTGATAGGAACCGCTTTCAAAGACGCCGACCATGCAAGGAATAGCCCCGCGAATTTCCGGGTAAAGGGGATGGCTCAGGCGCCCGACGCGCCTACGCTCGAAATCGGCAACGGCTTGGGTAACTTTGTAACCTTGATCAATGGCGTTCACGCCTTCCCAGCGGCGCTGGATCCCCGCGGCTTTGCCTTTGACTTTGATCTCAAACCAGATGCGCCCGATCGAACCGGGCTGCACCCGCATACTGCTCGTTTCGCAGCAGATCCCCCCGTCAGCCCGGTATCCTTTCATCACACAGGCCAGCGTGCCGTTGCCGCTTAATTCCTCGTCCACCGTGTATTCGAGGGTGACATTCCCCTTCAGTTTTATCCCTGTTTCCAGAATCGACTGCACAGCCATGGTCATGGCCGCCAGTCCGGCTTTCATATCCGATGCCCCGCGGCCATAAACCCGGCCGTCGGCTACATCCCCTGACCATGGCCCATGCTTCCAACTTTCTGGCGCACCCGCAGGGATCACGTCGACATGGCCGTTGAAAAGCAGAGATCTCCCTCCCCCGCTTCCCCGGAGAATTCCCACAGCATTCGGCCGTCCCTGATAATCACGAGCAACATCTACGTAAGCGGGATGACTCTTCAACGCTTCCAAGTCCGGCTCCCAAAGATCTACGATAAGCCCCATCTTCTCGAGCTTTTGGGAAATAAATTGCTGAATTTCTCCTTCCTCACCGGTTACGCTCGGGAATTTTATAAGATCTCTCAAAAATTCAATGATTTGATCTCGCTCCCGATTCATCCACTCGGCCAGCTGATTCTTTAATTCCATTTTACCTTTCTTGTTTTCCCCGATGCTATCCTTCAGGCGCGGCAAGGCGGAGCGCACCCACCGGGCAAATCTCCACACAGAGGTTGCACCCATCACAGTGTTCCGGTTTCAGTCTGAGGCGGGGAGAAAATTCGATCGCTCCATAAAAGCAGACTTTTCCGCAAACTTCGCAGCCACCCTTTTTAAGATTGGTGCAGCGTTCCGGGTCAACCTGTGAGATAAGGGGGGGCCGCTGGGAGGCCTCCTCGATGGTAGTAATGTAGGGAAGGGTTTTCCCGCGAATGGCGTCGAGGGATTCAAGCTTTTCCCGCTCCAGGTATTTTTCCAGTCCTTTAAGAATGGTCTTAAAATGGCCGTATCCTTGCCACATGATGCTCGTACAGATTTGGACCGTCGTGGCTCCGAGCATGATGTATTCGATTACATCCTCCCCGGTAGTGACACCACCGCAAGCCGATATGGGTACTTTCACCGCCTTGGCAACTTCCGAGACGTGCCTCTGGGTTATCGGCTTGATGGCTGGGCCACTGTATCCGCCATAAGCCGGTAGCTTCGGCAGGCCGGTGGTAATATCCACTCCGGCAAAGGAGCGTATAGAGTTGCCAATAGTCAGAAAGTCAGCCCCCGCTGATTCGGCCGCCTGGGCCATAGGCACCATGTTGTGGGTGGTAGGAGTCAACTTAATCCCGACCGGGAGCGACACACCTCCTTTTACGGCTTTTACCTGGCGATAGCAGGACTCCGGATCATTGCCCATCTGGAATCCCACCCGGGACTGGTCCGCAGGCATGGGGCAGGAAACATTGATCTCGAACATGGCCACCCTTCCGGAATCTTGAACCTTACGGGCGTTAATACCGGTATCTTCCGGGTTGGGGTGGGCCACAATTGAGGCAATGATGCAGTTCCCTCCCTGGTAAGCCTTTTCCAGGTCCGTTTTTAGCCAGTCCTCGAGGGTCATGGTGGTGTATAACTCGATATTGACCATACCAATCCGGTTCTTACCGTGGCGGATGATTTTCATCCGGCCGCAACGGGGATGCTGGGCAAACTTGTCGGGAGGAGCAAAGCTCTTCGGGACAACGGCCCCCGCTTCATTCAGCCAGGCCTGGTGGCACCGTTCCCCATCCCAACCGGTTGTGGCCGAAGCTAAAATCAGAGGATTGCGCATTATTACCCCTGCGAAATTTGTCTGCAATCTGGGCACTTGTATTCACTCCTGTTGAAAAAATTTTACTGCTTCTACGTTCAAATTTTATTCTTTCAACCGTTTCGCCTGGGCCAAGCGTCTCTTCACCTCGTCCAGCCCCAGCCTATCCAGGCATCCGGCGGTCTGCCAGCTTGTAACCGGGTCCCAGCCGTGGGTACTGTAATAGTCATCCAGCATCCGGTTATAGCCTTCCGGCTCGAGTCTTGCCCCCGCATAGGGACCCCCCGATGTGGGCATTTCCATGAATCGTTTAGGGGGAAGATCGTCCTTTCTGGTAAAACCTGCATGCAGGGTATTGAAAGCTTTTTCAACATTGTAGATCCGCTCGCCAACTCTGAAAAGCTCTGGCGGGCTGGTTTTTTGGCCGGTAGCCAATTGGAATAATTTCGCCATCTCATCCAGACCCAGCAGATCCATATCAATCCAGGTTGTGCAGTAATAACATACGCCCATCGAATCCACCACAGCCTTGAAATTCTCAAACCAAGCGGTGACCGCCCCTTTTCCCTCGTAGGCTTCCGGCCGGCTCACCGCCTCGCTTCCGAATAAAGACTTGGCTTTCTCCTTATCCATTCCCAGACGCTCGATCAAGCTGGCGCCATTCAGGTGACCGGATCCACGGGTCGAGGTAAAAATTCCCAGTGCCCACCCTTTATGCGATCGGACAGATTGTTCGTTCATTTCCTGACCCTTGACGTGCATGGCGAATTCCTCGCTGCCTTGGCCCAGGGTTCTCGCCGCCTCTTTGACTCCCTTAGCCAGCAGATCTCCGATGCCGCGCCGGTAAGCAATCTGCTCCAGCAGCTTGACCATCGCTTCCCCGTTGCCCCAAGTTAACTCCAGACCACCCGTGTCTTCCTTAGTCAGCAGCCCACGTTCATAGGCCTCAAAAGCCCATCCCATGACCGATCCCACCCCATCCGTGTTCAGCCCCATTTGGTTGATGAGTGCCTGTCCTCTGAGCACAGCTTCGGCATCCGTTATGTCCAGGTTGGAGCCGAGGGCGCGCACCGTATTCGTGTGCACTCCCTCAAGGGTGAGGGGTCCATATTTCCCGCCCGGAAGGTGGTAGAGGTGCGTGCAGGCAGAGGGACAGGCAAAACAGGCTGCCCGGCCTGTTTCCCACTTTTCCCGGAAGACGACCTCCCGCAGGTGCATCCCTTTGTCGCCGGGCCAGTACTCGTCGCGGTGGTTGCGCACCCCCTGGGGTGTCCTGCCGTCCGGGCCGCCCACGCCATATGCTCCATGCGTACCATAGCGCGTAAGGATTCCGCTGGCCCGGGAACGGTTGACGCGGTTGAGCAATTCTAAATTATATGCCCAGAATCCATCGGGATCGGCCATCCTGACGGGCATGTTCCCCCGAACCGCGATGGCCTTAAGGTTCTTGGAGCCAAAGACAGCTCCACAGCCGCCCCATCCGGCCGCCCGGCCCCGATCAACGATCACGCAAGCTTCGGCGCAAAGGTGCTCACCGGCAGGACCGATACAGGCCATCCGGATCCTGTCGTCGTGTAATTTCCCCCTGATGATTTCCTCTGTCTTCCAGGTTGTCTGGCCCCACAAGTCCCGGGCATCCCTGATTTCCGCGCGGCCATTCTGGATCAGGAGGTAAACAGGTTCCGCAGCCTTCCCCTGTATGACGATCTGGTCAAAGCCGGCGAATTTCATCTCCGCCGCCAGGTGCCCGCCAACATTGGATGTGGAGATGCCTCCCGTGCCCACACTCTTCGACGAGATATTCGTCCGGCAGCCGCCGGGTACAAGGGTTCCGGCTAACGGGCCGGTTCCAATGGCGATCACGCTTCGCGGGTCCATGGCTTTAACGTCAGGACTTTGCTCATTGAAGACGATCCAATCCGCAATTCCTCTTCCGCCTATAAAAGGAAGGTACGGATCGATTGCTTCTATTTGACACGTCCGTTCACTCAAGTTTACCCTTAGAATTTTTCCCGCCCATCCGTAATGATATTGGTCTTTCATTTTTAAGATTCCTCGCCAGAACTTTTATCCGCTTGGGTCAGGGTTTGCACCAGCTTCCGCCCCAGGCTTAAGGCCCGCGGATTGCATACTTGTATGCACATGGGTATCTCCCTTTCCCGGCAAACGTCACAACTGGCTTGGATCTTCACTGATATCATACCGGTATGGTCATCCCGGCGCACGCCGATCGAGGCCTGGGAGGGATTCATTTGTTTTGTCCATCGAAACCCACAGGCAAGTTCACAGGCCCGGCAACCGGTACAGAGCTGAGAGTGGACCAGGATCGTTTCGATTATGGCCATCTTTTAACCTACCTCGTTGGTTCTGATTGATGGGTCACTTGGCCCCATAGAAAAAAATCATTATTTCTGAATTTTTTATACAAGGAACACGCCCCATTGTCAAGTTTTCAGAATATTTCGGGGGAATAATACTCCCGGCCGGAAGCAAAGGGGTTTTTAGGTCCAGTGAAATCTTTTATTGTTTCCTTCGGTATTTTCCTTTAGAATTATACCGTTGATTCACAATTGTTACCATTTCTTCTATGCTTTGTTTTAACAAGGAAGGAGATTTTTCCATGACCATTCCCGCTGCTGAACGGATGAGCCGGATTGGAACGGAAACCGCTTTTGCGGTTTCACTGGAGGCCAGCCAGCTGGCCCGACAGGGCAAGAAAATTTATGCCTTTCACCTCGGCGATATGAACATCATCACGCCCCCGAATGTGATGGCCGCCGCCATCGAGGCCATGCAGAAAGGAAAGACGGGTTATGCCCCTACCGCCGGAATCCCCGAGCTGCGCGAAGCCCTGGCCAAAGATGTAGGTTTAACCCGCGGGCTGAATCTCACGTCCGACAATGTATCCATCCAGCCCGGCGGCAAACCGACCATCGGAAAGTTCATTATGGTGGCGATGAACCCAGGCGACAAAGTGCTCTACCCGAACCCGGGCTACCCGATTTACGAATCACAGATCGAATTCCACGGCGGCGTGGGTATTCCTTACGGTTACAAGGAAGGCAAGGATGGCTTTATCCTCGACATGGAGGCGATCCGCAACGGCATCCGGGCGGGGGGCAAAATCCTCATTTACAACAATTACCAGAATCCTACCGGAGCCTCTTCGCTAAAAGGAGAAATGGAGGAACTGGCCCGACTCGTTGTGAAGAACGATCTCTTCGTCCTATCGGATGAGGCGTACTTCGACATTCGTTACAGTGGTGAACCGATGAGCATCGCCAGCCTGCCCGACATGGCCGAACGGACGGTCATCCTTTACACGTTCAGCAAGAAATTTGCCATGACCGGGTGGCGATTGGGAGCGGCCATCGGTCCGGCCAGGTTTATCGACCACATTTCTAAAATTAACGTGAATGATGAATCTTGCGCCAACCACTTTGTTCAGTATGGGGCTCTGGCCGGCCTCCAGGGCGATAATGAAGGGCCGAATTTTATCATCGCTACCCTCCGCGAGCGGCGCGATGTGCTGGTCGACCTGCTGAATGCCATCCCGGGCATCAAGTGCTTCAAGCCAGAAGCGACCTTCTACGTTTTCCCCAACGTTACGGGGGCGATGCGGCGCAAAGGGGTCGGGGATGTGGAAGAATTTCGCAAGCTCTGCCTGCACGAGACCGGCGTGAGTTTCTGTACGCGGCGGCATTTCGGGCGCCCGCTGCCCGGCGAGACGGAAGAGTACGTGAGGTTCGCCTATTCGGGGATCGATGTGCCCCTAATTAAGGAAGGGCTGGCCAAATTCGCAGAATTCCTCTAACGCATTGTCGCAAAAATTAGCGTAATATGGGCAGCTTTCCCCAGGCCCGGGGGGCAGGGTGCTATCGCTTTTCCTCCACGTAATGGATAATCGTTTTGAACTGGCTCTCCCCGTCCAGACCCGCCTCCGTCAGAACCTTGTCGGCCTGTCCGCT
This sequence comes from Deltaproteobacteria bacterium, assembly GCA_029857975.1. The sequence continues at coordinate 6,067 of JAOUFX010000133.1, forward strand.
GCCGAGATAATGGCCCTTCTGGAAAGGGTGGAGGGTCATCTGCCGGCCCCAGGCCGAACGGATCCAGCGATCCATCGTGGGAAGAGTAAAGCCGGTGATCCCCATCGCCTCTTGGGCACACGCTTCCGGAAATATCCGCTCCCGCTCTCCAGGCGGTAAAAGGTCGAAGAGTTCCGCACTGGCCACGTAATAGACATTCAGATCCATCCCTCTGGCCTTCAGCATGGGCAGCGTATGCTCCACAAACGCATAGGCAACCTCGCTACCCTGGAGCACTAAAGTCCCGTCGCTCTTAGCCTCGGCCCGGCGAAGAAGGTAGACACCAGAGGCAGCCTCGGTGGCCGTCGTAAGGCCTAAGGCCTCACGATTGACGACCCTTTCATTCGGCCTGGTGACAAATGGCGCAATCACCGCCGGACGTTTGTTCAATGCAGCTGATACCAGGGTCCAAATCTCCTGAGGATCCCAGGGAGTGAGGGTGATCATCGTGCCCAGGGGAAAATTTCCCTGGAGAAGCTGCAAGGCCTGAGGGTCGGCGTGGGTTGGCCCATCCTCCCCCGTTTTGACGCCGGCGTGGGCGCAGATAAGGAAAAAAGGCCGATAGGGCTCTTTGGCAATGGCCTGCCGTGCCTGATTGCCGATAGCATGCAAACGGGCGGCGATATGACCCAACGGAGCGATGAACGCTCCGTAGGACGAGCCGACCCCCACATGGCGTCCATAGGTAGAAAGGCCGGCAAGGATGCCCGCCATGGCGTCCTCGCAAATGCCTCCGGTTGACAGGAGCCGCGCCCCCGGGTTGGTAACAGCGTTGTAGTATCCTTCGGGAAAACCCAGGGCGATGGTGTTTACGCTTGTTGATCCCAGCAGGTCGGCCGCGGCCGTAATGATTGCCCCCTGGCTGGCTTTATTATAATGCCGCAGCACTCGACCCAATTCCCCGCGCAGGGTTGTTGCTTTACCGGGTGATAGGATCAGTTCTTCAGGGACGATCCCTTCGCCCTTCTTGGCCATATCGAAAATTGCTTCAATGGTCGGAGCTTGCTGGCGCGGCTTACGGCCTTGCCTATTGAGGCGGCGACGGGCTTCCAAGAGTTTTCGCGCCAAGGCATCCACAACCGGAC
>JAOUFX010000134.1 GCA_029857975.1 Deltaproteobacteria bacterium
TGCCCAGGGTGAATTCGTCATGCTCGGTGGTATGTTTATGATCACCTTTTACAGTTTTTTAAAACTCCCCATGCTTGCGGCTTTTATTCTCACAGTCTTTTCCGTGGCGGCCGTCGGTCTGCTTTTAGAAATCGGGCCCATCCGCCGGGCTAAATCAAAGGAAATCCTCATCCTGGTCATGATCACAATCGGAGCTTCCATCGCCATCAAAGGCCTCTCCATGGTCCTCTGGGGAAAAAACCCCATGACTCTTCCTCCTTTTTCTGGCGAGGCTCCCTTAGTTCTTGGCGGAGCCGCGATCATGCCCCAGAGTATCTGGATCTTCGGGATCACCGTTTCCGTAGTGTTCGCCCTAAACTATTTCTTCAAGAGAACCATGACCGGAAAAGCCATGCGGGCAGTGGCCGCCAGCCGTCGATCCGCTATGTTGACGGGAATTCCGGTTGACCGCATGATCCTTCTTTCTTTCACGCTCAGCGGGGCGCTGGGAGCTGTAGCCGGGATGATCCTTACCCCCATTACCACTACCTCCTATGACGTGGGAGTCATGTTAGGGCTGAAGGGATTTTCCGCCGCTATTTTGGGCGGGTATGGGTCCATGCCCGGTGCCGTGGCCGGAGGTCTTCTCTTGGGTGTTTTTGAATCTCTGGGCGCCGGCTTGATCTCTTCGGAGTATAAAGATGCCGTGGCTTTTTTGGTATTGCTGATCATCCTTTTTCTCAAACCCAGCGGAATCCTGGGCAGAGGAAGGTTAAAAAGGGTCTGAAGAAAATCGATGGGAAGGAAAAATAAAATTTACTTGTTGTTCTTCGCCCTGATTATTTTGACGATCCCGGCTATCGTGCAGAATAATTACCACCTGATGGTGCTCAACGTGGCGGCCTTAAACATCATCGTCGTCATCGGCCTGAACCTACTCATTGGTTATGCTGGCCAGATCTCGCTGGGTCACGCTGCTTTTTTTGGGCTGGGAGCCTATCTATCAGCCATTTTTACGGTCACCCTCGGACTTCCCCTCTGGTCAACGATCATCCTGGCCATGGTCATCACCGGCCTGATTGCCTTTGCCATCGGCATCCCCACCTTGAAACTGGAAGGCCATTATTTAGTCATGGCCACCCTCGGGTTCAACATCATTACCTACATTGTCATGATCCAACTTGAAACCGTAACCGGCGGGCCGTCAGGCTTTGCCGGGATTCCCCGCCTTAAGATCGCCGGCTTTGTTTTGGACTCGGATCTTAAAATCTATTATCTCCTCTGGACCGTTGCCGGTGGGGTTCTGCTTCTCTCTCTCAATCTGATCCATTCCAGGGTCGGAAGGGCCTTGGCCGCATTGAGCCATAATGAGATCGCCGCCCGGTGTGCGGGCGTTGACACGGAAAACTATAAGGTCAAGATCTTTGTCATCAGCGCAGTACTGGCCTCTTTAGCCGGAAGCCTTTATGCCCATTACCTTACCTTCATCAGCCCGGGTACTTTCAGCTTTTTTTATTCCATCCAGGTCGTCACCATGGTTTTGATCGGAGGGATAGGTTCTCTTTGGGGGTCTGTCTGCGGAGCCATTTTGTTGACCGTTCTCCCGGAAATTCTTCATGCCGTCAAGGAGTACAATGTTTTGATTTACGGAATTGTTCTCATGGTGGTTTTAATATTCTTTCCCCAGGGACTCTTTCCCGCGGTCGCCAGAGTTTTTCAAAAAAGAAAAGATGATAGAGAAGGCTTTGCCAGAAAATAAAATGATCCTGGAGATTCGGGAAATCACGCTGCGGTTTGGTGGCCTGGAAGCTTTGAACGGGCTTTCCTGCTCCATTGCCCCGCACCAGATCGTCTCCGTCATCGGGCCGAATGGGGCAGGCAAGACGACCCTGCTCAATGCGATCAGCGGAGTTTATCCCTTAGATTCTGGGGAGATTTTTTTCCAGGATAGGCCCATATCCAGATTGAAGCCCTTCCAGATTACCACCCTGGGAGTCAACCGCACCTTCCAACAGGCGCAACTTTTTGCCAATATGACTGTCCTGGAAAACGTCCTGGTGGGAATGCATCCGAGGACCCAATCTGGTTTCTTGGGCGGGATGTTTCACCTGGCCGGTGAACGGCGTGAGGAAAAGAAGATTCAGGAAAAGGCCAAAGCTTTACTTAATTTCTTTGGCCTCTTGGCCAAAGCAGATTGGATGGCTGGGCACATCTCCATCGCGGAGCAAAAGCGTCTGGAAATTTGTCGAGCTATGGCCGGGGAACCAAAACTTTTACTTTTGGACGAACCTGTAGCTGGCTTGAATATCCGGGAAACCGAAGCCATGGGAGATATTATCATCAAATTGAAAAAAACGGGCCAGACCATCATTTTGGTGGAACATAATATGCACTTGGTCATGGGTATCTCCGACTGGCTGATCGTTCTCCACCACGGTTCCAAGATCGGCGAAGGCCGCCCGGAGGAGATGCAGAAGGACAGCCGGGTTGTGGAAGCATACCTGGGGGCCTAAAAGAATTTTTGGCCACAGAGAACACAGAGGTCACAGAGAGAAAAGCAAAACCAGAATTATTTAAAAATCAAAATACGAAATCAGAATTCAGAAGATAAAACCCAGAATTAAGCGGCTCTGCAGTTTTTCAGGCTTCTGTCTTCTTTATTCTATCTTCTGATTTTTTAAATTTGAATTTTAATCTTATTTATTTCTCTGTGTGCTCTGTGACCTCTGTGGCAAATATTTTGAATTATGTTGAAAATTAAAAACATCGACGCTTTTTTCGGGAAAATACAGGTATTGCGCCGGGTATCGCTTCACGTCGAGAGGAGAGAGATTGTTTCCCTCATCGGGGCCAACGGGGCGGGGAAAACCACTTTATTGAACGTTATCTCCGGCCTGCACCCCTCGCAGAATGGGAGCAGGATTTTTCTGGACGGGGAAACCAGGGGGCTGAAGCCGGAAAAAATCGTAGCCCTGGGCATCCTCCAGGTGCCTGAGGCCGACAAAGTCTTCAACCCTCTCACCGTTCTGGAAAATTTGGAACTCGGTGCTTACCTCAGGCACCAGGACCAGGGCCAATTAGTGCCAGAGATGGAAAAAGTATATCAACTTTTTCCCATCCTGCGGGATCGCCAAGGCCAGCTGGCCGGAACACTCTCCGGTGGGGAACGACAAATGCTGGCCTTAGGAAAGGCTCTCATGGGTCAACCCCAATTGCTCATGCTCGATGAGCCTTCTTTGGGCCTGGCCCCTACGGTCGTTTCGGAAATTTTCCGGATCATCCGCTCCCTGAATGATCGGGGAATAACCATCTTGCTGGTCGAACAAAACGCCAAAGAAGCTCTCCGGATTTGTCACCGGGCTTATGTCCTGGATACAGGTCGGATCCTTTTAACCGGAACCGGCGAAGAACTTCTCAACAACGAGGAAGTGAAAAGGGCTTTTTTGGGTAAAGATTATAGGGGCAAATGGGAAAGGTAAGCGGGAGGTGAATATGCCCATATTCAATCCGGAAATTGAAACCAAGGAGAGAAAAGAGCTTCTCGAGCTCCAGAATGAAAGGTTGCAGATTGTCCTCAACCTGGCTTATTCCCATGTGGATTTTTACCGGAAAAAATTCGACGAGGCTGGGGTAAATCCGGACAGCATCAAGAACCTTGAAGACCTGCAAAGGATTCCTTTCACCACCCGCAAGGACCTGATGGACAATTATCCTTACGGGATGTTTGCCGTTCCTTTGCGTGATGTCGTCCGCCTGCAGTTTCCCATGGGGCTTTACGGTAACCCTATCGTCATCGGCTATACCCGGCAGGACCTGAAAATATGGCGCGAGCTCGTGGCGCGGATCATGGTCGGGATTGGCATCACCGAGCAAGATATTATCCAAGTGGCTTTCAACTACGGCCTTTTTTTGGGAGCGATCCGCTTCAATCAGAGCGCTGAATTGATCGGGGCGGCCGTTGTCCCAACTTCAATCGCCTCGGCGGAAGTTCAGCTCAGGATCATGCGGGATTTCCGAAGCACCGTCCTGGCTTCAACCCCCTCCTTTGCCTTGCACATCATGGAAACCATGAAAAGGAAAGAAATCGATCCCCAGACTCTGTCCCTAAAGATTGGCCTTTTCGGGGCAGAGCCGTGGCCAGAAAGCATTCGTCAAGTTATCGAATCAAACCTTAACATCAAGGCCTATGACATTTATGGCGTCATGGAACTGGTCGAACCCGGCGTGGCCGGTGAATGTTCGGCCAGAGCAGGCCTGCACATTTTTGAAGACCATTTTTTCGCGGAAGTTATCGATCCCCATACCGGGCAAACCCTGAGTGCCGGCCAGGAAGGAGAACTTGTCCTCACTACCCTCACGACGAATGCCTATCCCCTTTTGCGCTACCGGACGAGCGATATGACTACGCTCCATTACGATCGCTGCTCTTGCGGGCGAACGCTGGCCAGAATGGACCGGGTTCTCCATAGAACCGACCAAATGATGTCGGTGCGCGGGATCAACGTCTTCCCGGAGAAGATCGAAGAGGTACTGGTTGGCACTGGCATTGAGGGGGTGGGGCCCGGTTATTCCCTGGAAGTGACGGGAAAACAAGGAATGAACGATCGGCTGAAAGTGCTCGTGGAAGTCTCACCGGAGATCTGGGGCACCAAGGAAGAAAGAAAGATTGCCCTGCAAGAGGTCGTCCAATCAGCCCTCCGCAGGGCTTTAGGCCTGAGAGTGGAAGTAGAACTTGTAAAAAATAGGCCATAGGTAACGGGCAATGGGCAATCGGAAAAAAGAATCAGAAGCCCATGGCCTACCTTATGGTTTTCAGGAGAACCATCATGCCCAAAACATTCATGCCCACGATTAAATCGGAAGAAGAGTTGAGACAATTGCAGCTTGAGGGCCTACAATGGACGGTCCATCACGCCCTCCAAGGATCTTCCTTTTACCAGAAGAAGATGAAAGAAACCGGAGTCTACCCCTTGGATATTCAAAGTATAGAAGATATTCACAAACTTCCTTTTACCACTGCTGATGACCTGCGGGAAGGGTACCCCTTTCCGCTTCTTGCGGTTCCCCTCGAACAAGTCGTCCGGGTCCATGCTTCCTCCGGAACGACCGGAAAAAGGAAAATCCTTTGCTACACGGAAAAAGACCTGCAGGACTGGAGTGCGATGTTCGCCCGCTGTTATGAAATGGCCGGCTTGAGCCAAGCAGACCGAGTGCAGATCGCTGTCGGCTATGGCCTCTGGACTGCAGGAGTGGGTTTTCAATTGGGGGCTGAACGGTTGGGGGCCATGGCCGTTCCGGTGGGACCCGGAAACCTCGACATGCATTGCGAAATTATGGTCGATCTTCAAACAACGGCCTTCTGCTGCACCGCTTCCATGGGCCTGCTCATGGCCGAAGAGGTGAAACGGCGCGGCCTGCGGGATAAGATTTCCCTCCGAAAGGTCATTTTCGGCGCCGAGCGCCACAGCGAAGCCATGCGCCGAAATATCCAAGAGAACCTCGGGGTGGAAGATACTTTTGACATCCCTGGGTTGACTGAGCTTTATGGGCCGGGAACAGGGTTAGAATGTCCGGCTCATGAAGGAATTCACTATTGGGCGGATTACTACATTCTGGAACTCATCGACCCAAAGACCCTCAAACCTTCGCCACTCGGAGAAGTGGGAGAAATGGTGGTCACTACCTTGCGCAAAGAAGCTGCTCCTTTGATTCGTTACCGCACGCGAGATCTTACCCGGCTGGTTCCTGGAAAATGCTCCTGCGGTAACATCCTCCCCAGGCACGACAAAATCCTCGGGCGCTCGGATGATATGTTCATCATCAGGGGAGTGAACATCTACCCCGGACAAATCGACCATCTTCTTTCGCAAGTTCCCCAGGTGGGCAGTGAGTTTCAAGTTTTTTTAGAACGGGGGACTGATGGCAAAGATTATATGACTGTAAAAGTGGAGCGGGCGGAAGGCGCGGATCCCCAAGAAGACCAGGCTGTAGCCGCGCAACTGAACAATCATCTCGGCCGTCAGCTGCTGGTCAGCGGCAAAGTGGAGGTGGTCGATTTCCAAAGTCTGCCGCGCACCGAAAGAAAATCGAAACGAGTCTTTGATAAAAGATAAGAATACTTTTACCGCAGAGGTCGCCGAGAACGCAGAGGTAAACAATAATTTTGAAGCTAACCAGCAAAAGAACCTTTGAGGATTTGGATTTTCAATCTTCTCTGCGCTCTCAGCGTGCTCGGCGGTGAATTCTAAAAAAAAGGAGGGAATGTTATGAAAAAATGTTTGCCAGTCGTTTGTTTGTTTCTGACATTTTGGGTCGCGGGGGAATTCGCCTGGGGGGCTGAGCCGATCAAGCTGGGGGCTTTCTTTGACCTCACCGGCCCAGCTTCAGCCATCGGCACGCCGACGAAACTCGTCGCGGAAATGGTGGTGAAAAAAATCAACGGAGAAGGCGGAATCAAGGGTCGCCCCCTGGAATTGGTGATCGCGGATACCGAAGGAGATCCTACCAAAGCCGCCATCATTGCCAAGAAGTTCATCGAGTCCGATAAAGTCGTGGCCATCATCGGTCCGACAAGGACCGGAACGGGTATGGCCGCCAAACCGATCATCGAACAGATGAAGGTTCCCACTTTTATGACCGTGGGCGGTGATCCAGTAATCATGGGAGGAAAATTTGGACCTTTTAACTGGACGTTCAAATCTCCCCAGCGGACTTCCGTGGCCGTTCAGAAGACCTATGCCTACCTGAAGAAAAAAGGGGTGAAGGGAATCGCCATCATCACCGCCGCCGACAGCTTTGGGAAGGATGGCAAATTTTGGCTGGAAAAACTAGCTCCGGAATACGGCCTGAAAATTATCATCGGGGAATCCTTCCAGGCCACGGATAACGATATGACCGCTCAGTTGATCAAAATCAAGGCCGCTTCCCCCGAGGCCATTATTTGTTGGACGATCGGTAAAGCCGGATCCATTGTGGCCAAAAATGTCAAGCAACTGGCTATTCAAGCTCCTCTTTTCCAGTGCCATGGTTTGCCCGATCCGATTTACATCAAGCTGGCCGGGGAAGCTTCCGAAGGGAATATCATGCCCGCGACCAAATTGATGGTCGCCGCCCAGCTTCCCGATTCCGACGCGCAGAAAAAAGTCATCTTAGATTTCATCCGGCTCTATAAAGATGTC
>JAOUFX010000135.1 GCA_029857975.1 Deltaproteobacteria bacterium
CTCGCGAAATTACGCGCGCTTTTGGCGTGGCTCCGGAAAAAATTCGCGTGGTCTATAACGGCTTGGACGGTCAGGAATTTGCTCCTATTCCCGGCGTGGCTAAAAAAGGAAGAAGTCTAATTTTTGTCGGCAATTCAGAAGACCGTAAAAAGGGGCTGCTTTACCTTCTTCAGGCCCTTACCTATCTATCCGAGGATGTGACCCTGACGGTCGTGGACGGAGGGGCCCCCCACCGTTCTTTTGCCCCTTTGCTTACGGAAAAATACAAGATCGGGCACCGCGTTTATTTTACGGGGAAGATCGGCTCCGGAGACTTAGTACGCCTTTACTGCCGAGCTGAAATTGCTGTGGTTCCTTCTTTGTATGAAGGTTTTGGATTTCCGGCAGCGGAGGCTATGGCCTGTGAGCTGCCAGTGGTTGCCAGTACAGCCGGTGCTCTTCCGGAAGTCGTGGGAAACGATGGGGCCGGAATTCTCGTGCCTCCGAGAAATGCTCCCGCCCTGGCTCAAGCCATAAACCACCTCTTGCAAGATGCTGGGCTGCGCTGGCGAATGGGGCAAGCGGCCCGCCGCCGCGTTCTTAGCCTATTTACCTGGGAGAATGCAGCTCGGCAAATAGTGGAAGTCTACAAGGAAGCCATTGATGCTCACCGTTGATTTTCGCCGGTTGCCCTTACGCCAAGGAGATTTTGTGCTTGACGCCGGTTGCGGGGAAGGCCGGCACATCTTCGAGTGTTTTCGCCATGACTGCTCCATTTTGGGAATGGATTTAGACCATCGGAGCTTGCTCAAAGCCCGTTATGTTTTGGGACAGATGCGGGAACGCAGGGAAGCCAGGGGGCGGTTTTTACTCCTGCAGGGCGACGCCCTGCGATTTCCTTTCCCGGCTGGAACTTTTGACAAGATCATCTGCGCGGAAGTTATCGAACACGTCGAGGATGAGCGGCTGGGAATAGCCGAGTTGGCCCGAATCCTTAAAAGGGGCGGCAAGATTGCCGTAACCGTCCCTACTCTGGTCACCGAACACGTTTATGATACACTCTCCAAAGAATACTTCCGTACCCCGGGTGGACACATCCGCAAGGTCATCCCGCAGGCCTTGGCGAATTCCATGGAAGAGAATGGCTTGAGGGTCTATGCCGTAGGTTTTGCGCATGCTTTTCACTCTCCCTATTGGATGCTCCGTTGTATCTTCGGGCTGCACGATGACCAAGCCTTCGTCCCTTTGTTCTACCGAAAATTTCTTCATCTTTCCCTGTTTTCTACACCCCTGCGCATTTCGGAAAAGATCTGTAATTATTTCTTCCCCAAATCCATTGTTCTCTACGCCCAAAAAGGAAACGACCATTTACCGCAGAGAACGCAGAGGCCGCAGCGCTAATTTCAATATATACGGTAAAAATAAAATACCCGTAACAGTTTAGCCCTTTGAAAAATTTGACTAAACTTCAATGCCCAATGCAAAAGTTAAATTGAAAATTTCAAAATGATTAGGATTTTACAGAGAATTTTGCATTTTTCAATTGTCCATTTTCACTTTCCAATAAAATTAAGCCCTTCTTTTCAAAACGCTAAATTGATCCAAATACCCAAGAGCGTCTGGGAATCGTTATTGATTCCAGATTCGATATATTCTCGGCGTCCTTGGCGCGCTCTGCGGTGGAAGGGGTTTAAGGTTTTAACCATGGGCAGAGGGCTTTGATTTCCGGGAGGTGTTTGAGGGGAGAAAATGTTTTTTCGTGCGACGGGATATCCAGCTGGCTGGGCGTTCCTATTTCTTCTCCACCTCCAGCATGCGGGGTTAGAGTGGAAATTTGTAAACGGTCGGAAAAAATCAGCCCCTTGTCCAATCGCACCAATCCTTCCTCGGCTAAGTCTTCAAGAAAAGACTGAAAAACTTCCTTGGCCATGGCATCCAGACCTTTCACTTTCCCCGTACTGCGGAGGGCATTGTGTTTGTGATCCATCTCCCCCATAAAAACCTGGATCACGTGTCTGAGGTCATTCCCGTTCGCCAGAAGGTTTACCTTGTTCAGAGCCAAGGAGGTCAGAATCTTCATCTCAATTCCGAAGTTCTGCTTAAAGGGAACAGAAAGCCAAAAATTAAGGGTGCCCGCAATTTCTCCGGAGAGAAAGTACAGGAGCTTTTTCAAGGGATTAATGGAGGAGTGATCAAAGATCGAAATAAACGGTGTAATAAAAGCATTGAGTCGTCCGCCGTGGGGGCGGTGGTAGACCAGTTTGGCTACTTCGATTTCTTCGAACCAAAGGATCGCTCCCACCGGGTCGATAACCCAGCGGGGGCTAAAATATCCTTCGCGAATGTCCGCATCAACAAACTCGATGATCGCCTTGGGGTTATTCAGGCCTTGGGCTGTACAAAGGTGGTATAATAACCCGCGCATGGACAATCCTTTTCCCGAATCCCCCTTGGAGGCATCGTTCATCCCGTTCCGTTTGGCGTAAAAAACTTGAACTCCGTATTTTTTAGCCATCAGGGGTACATCATCATGTTCGCTTCCGCCAAAGGCAATCCAGATTTCATCAATGATACGCCCGATCAGCGGCTGAAGGATTTGAATCTCCCGCTCCAGAGTCAACAACTCTTCGTCGCCACGAGTGGGAAACACCACGATCACGGGGATGCCTTCGTTGTTTTTGATCTCCTCCACTCGTTCCCGATCCATGGAATGCGCCATTAAAAGCGAGAGGGAAGGCAAAATATCTTTTCTTCCCGCTTTTTCGGGGTCAATCGCTTCCATCATTTCTATCGTCGGCATGGCGAATGTAACTTCTCCTATTTTATTCCCCTTTTTCCCAGAGCTCTTTCACTTTATCCCGGCTGAAGAGAAGATATCTTCGATCCGCGGAAAAAATTTCAACCGTAATCGTCCCGTCGTAAGCATAATTTTTTAGCAGCGTAATCACTTTACGCCACTCGATGTTACCCGCGCCCAAGGGCAGATGAAGGTCTTCGCTTTTGCCGAAATTATCCGAGAAATGGACATGCCATAACCGCCCTCGAAAAGCCCGAAGAAATTCTTCCGTCCGGTTTCTTTCGACATTTAGATTGGCATGGCCAACATCCAGATGGAAACCCAGTTGGGGCATGCGCAAGAGGGCCTCCTGAATCTGCTCTACCGTATTAAAGGTACGATCCATGTTTTCGATGAGAATCTGGATTCCCAGAGGTTCAGCTAACGTAACGATCTCCGCCAAAGATTGCAGGTTGGTTTGGAGGATATTTTTTGGGCTGAGGATAAAAGCAATGGACTTATCCGGATGGACAGTCACGGTAGGGGCTCCGATTTCGGCAAAAAACTGGAGTGACCAGCGCATTTCTTCCAGGGCGGCTTTCCGCAAGGTTTCATAAGGGGAAGCGATCGGCAGGTAATAGGCTGTATGGCCCACGATAGCCAGTTGATAATCTCGTAATGCTCTGTTCACTTCCGCCACCTTGACCTCCCTGGGGTGAACGGCGGGGGGTTCTAAGGTGAGGTCCAAGTAGTCAAACCCGTTCTTTTTTGCCCAGGCGATTTCAGCGCAAAGATTATAGCGGGGGTTGTTCATCATCCCGATCTTCATAAATCCCTTCCGCAAGAGAAGTCATTTAAATTGTTTGGACACGGATTTCCATGGATATACACAGATATCCTTCTCTGGGCAAAAAAAAGACTATCCGAAAAAGAGTAGGATAGTCAATGAAAAAGTTGCGATGCCTAATTTCCCGCAGCTAATTTTCCACAGTTGACAAGTCAGCCGTTATAAGTTATTTTTCTTTTTAAAGATTGTGGTTATATCTCTGTGATCTCTGTGCCCTCTGTGGCAAAATAGTTCTCAGATTTTAGGTCCTTCTGCCAGGTTATAAAATGTACGAAATCAAGATTAAGACCGATTTTGCCGCGGCTCATTGCCTGCGGGAAGTCGGTGGCAAGTGTGAATCTTTACACGGGCATAATTTTACCGTCGAGGTGGCTGTAGAATCCGCAGCCCTAAATGAACTGGGAATGGTCATAGATTTCCGAGTCCTGAAATCCAAAACCCAGGCGGTACTTCAGGCTTTGGATCACCGTTATTTGAATGAACTGCCCTTCTTTAAAGGAAAAAATCCATCCTCCGAGAATCTCGCTTCATACCTTTTTGAAGAGCTTGCGCGTCAGATTGACCAGCAGGATTACCGGGTAAGCTGGGTTGCAGTTTGGGAATCGGAGACTTCCCGGGCCACTTATCGTAGGACAAGAAAATGATCGACATTCAGAACCGCAGGGATAACCGCCGGGTGGAAATCAATAAGGTTGGGGTAAAGAATATCCAGTACCCGATCACGGTCCTTAATAAACGGAATAAAGTGCAACACACAGTGGGCAAGGTCAATATGTATGTCAACCTGCCCCATCATTTTAAAGGCACCCATATGAGCCGCTTCGTCGAGATTTTAAACGAATATCGCGGCACCATAAACATCAAGGCCATTGCCACCATCTTGGATAAGATGAAAGAAAAGTTAAACGCTCAATCTGCTTATCTGGAAGTGGAATTCCCTTATTTTGTGGAGAAAAGAGCACCCGTCTCCGGGGCCAAGAGCCTGATGGGTTATACCTGCCAGTTTCTGGCTTCTTTGACCAATGGACACCATTCTTTGGTCGTCGGAATCATTGTCCCCGTGACCACCCTTTGCCCTTGTTCGAAGGAAATCAGCAAAAAAGGAGCTCACAATCAACGGAGCCTGGTCACCGTGAAAGTGACTTTTCGTAAATTTTTCTGGATCGAGGATTTGATTCGGATAGTGGAAAATTCAGCCAGTTCCGCGGTCTACTCTCTCCTTAAGAGGTCCGATGAAAAATTCCTTACCGAAAGAGCCTACGACAATCCCATGTTTGTCGAGGACGTCGTCCGCAATATTGCTTTGCGCCTCCATCCCCACCCCAATATCACCTGGTATCGGGTGGAATCCGAGAACCTGGAATCCATCCACAACCATAACGCCTATGCCTGCGTGGAGAAGGAAGGAGTTCCCCATCCCTTTTTCATAGGCTGAATGCCTGGGCAACCCCGAGCAAAAAATGGGGCGTTGTTGTTTATGTCTCTCGTCGAGGCAGAATAAGGCAACATATCCAGCAATGTCCTTATTGATTCGAGGGGAGAATCAAATTGATCAGAGCCAGGAGGTTTTAGGAGCAAGCCAGAGCTATGAAGCCTTTGAAAATCCTTTTGCTGGCTTCGCTTGCCGGGTCTTTTTCGGGATGCCATTGTACACCAAAGATTTTGGGGTATCCCGCCAGTTCAATTCCTTCGATAAGACTGTCTGGCGATTGGGCACTCACCCGCAACCCTTTTCCCAAACTCTTGATGGCCTGGTGATGAGTGCTGGTGACCTCAAATTCCGGCATCCCATCGAAAATGGCGGCCAATCTTGAGCCGGGTTCAACCCGAACGCTATGGCGGGCATAGGCTTTTCCTTCAGCCTCTCGATGTTTTATCGGCGACCCCGGCACCTGCATGGGGATATCCTGATAGAGTGTTCCCCCCAAGGCCACGTTCACGATCTGCATCCCATGGCAGATTGCTAAGATGGCTTTTCCCGCCCTCATAGCCGCCTGCAAAATCGCCAGGTCGAAATCCGTCCGCTGATCCGGAGAAAGGCTGATGGGAGCTGTTATTTCTTCTCCGTAATAGGAAGGATGAATATCGGCTCCGCCGGTCAAGACCAGGGCATCGATCATGGAGGCTGCATCGCCAATCATTTCCTTTGCCGGGAGCGATGGGAAATGAACCGGAATCCCTCCAGCTGCAGCTACACACTGGGCATAAGCCAAGTCAAGAAAATTGAGCCTCCTTTCTCCCTTGGCATTCATTTCCAGGGTTATCGCAATTCGCGGTTTCATTTTTTTTTAAAAGGAATTTTCTATCGGACACAGATAAACAGTTTTTCAAGATATAAAAATAAAATATCTTTTACTTTCTTTTTCTGCGCAAATCTGCGTCCAATTAATTTTTTTACTTTCCGATACTTTTTAATAGTTCTTCGGAAACTTCTTTAACTCCTGGTTTGCCGTCGAGTTCGATGACTTTAAAGCCGGATCCGGCATCCTTAGCTTTCTCCCTAAAGTAGCTAACGGCGGCTAAAGTGCCATTTTTTTTGTCGTAGTAAATGGCATGCCGTTTGTCAATGGCTAATTCATCCTGATCGTCGGAGCGGGTTTTTAATTCCCCGCCGCAGACCCGGCAAACTGAATTACCCCCTTTTTGCGCCGGCTTGATGGCGTCAATGAATATGTTATTCGGGTGGTTATTGTCGCTGACACAAAGCCTTCGTCCCATGATCCTATTTTTGGCCATCTGCCGGTCGAGGACAATCTCAATCACGTAGTCCAATTTCATGCCTGCTTCGTTTAAGGCTGCATCGAGCTGTACAGCCTGATTGACGTTGCGCGGGAAACCATCCAACAGCCATCCTTGGGCGCAGTCCGGCTGTTGTAGCCGCTCCAGAATCATCGGAATGGTTATGTCGTCCGGGACCAGTTCTCCCCGGTCGATGTATTGCTTGGCCTTGCTTCCCAGTTCCGTTCCCTGGGATATATTGTCCCGAAAAATGACTCCGGATTCGATGTGCTGGATGTTGAATTTTTTCTGAAGGATGGCCCCCTGCGTACCCTTCCCGCTCCCGTTGGGGCCGAATAGTAAAATGTTCATTCCCATCTCCTTTTTGTTATTCTAAATTTTCACCGAGATACCGCGAAGAAAACCAAGAAAATCGCCCTAAAGGCGAATTAAAAAAAATAACAGCTAATTGAAGTAACCATAGCAAATGAATGTCAAAAAAGGCAATAGGTAATTGACACTCACTCCCCTTCACTTTTCAATAGGTTGATGAATTTACTTTGATTAACGGAGCCTCTTTCCGCCAAGGAAGGCGGGATCGAAGGAAATGAGGGCATTCTCGGCGGCAGCCCCGCCCTGTTCATGGAAAGGATCACCGCCTTGTGCTCCCGAGAGATTCACCCTCCCGTCCGGGCCGGGCAGTCTCTTCCCGGACCCGGCGGGGAGATGCTGCGCTGGGCCAAAAGGCGGTGGTTCTTCCATGACTGGGAGCTTTACTTCCACCTCTGTAGCAAAGATATATGTTGTTTGTGCTCTCTTTTTGCGGAGGCA